>JAZLKL010000095.1:0-12525 GCA_045597585.1 Bacteroidaceae bacterium
GTCCTCCTGTCCCCTTCCGTTACGGCTACGCCTCCACTCCAAGGGACAGGAGGACTAAAGCCTAACGATTATCATTTCTCTATGGTTAGTGGTACACTTTTCAATTATTAGGGGTGGTACACTTTTAAGTTACAATCTACACGAACTGTGCTTTTGGAGGTTTTCTTGGGCTCTTTTTGTAGTTGGGAGACGGGTGCTTCCAGGTGTATTTTGGGGGGTGCGTGATGCCTTTTTGGGAGGATTATCGGGTAGGTCATACAGGCAAAATCCGGTTGCTCTCATGGTCTGCCTAAGTGCTTTGGCCAGGGCTTTTTTCTGCATCTCGGCAAGGGTGTCTGAGTGAATTGCCGGCTTTCCCCGTTGCGCTTGAAAAGGGTGTAATGTAAAGAATATTTTGATTATATAAGGTTATGAGGTTATAAGGTTATAAGGTTTTGGGGTTATGAGGTTTTAAGGTTCACCCTACTTTCACTCAGTCTGCTTACGTCTGGCTTACGTAAAAACACGTAGGCAAGACGTAAGCCAATTGGGTGAAACCTGAGTGAAACACGAAGGAAGGTCGGGTGTTGGGTCAACAGGTCAACAGGTCAACGAGTCAACGAGTCAACAAGTCAACAGGTCAACAGGTCATCGAATCATCAAGCCAACAAGTCGAGTGATAATGGCGCTTATTGGGCATCCTTTTGCACTTTTTCTCAAAGCGATATGACGCAAACCATTATTTTTAGTGATATTTTATTACTTACATTAGGTAGTTCAAAGATTTTTTGTAACTTTGCACGCAGAATTAAAAATAAAAATACAACTATAATGGAGTTTAATAAAATTACTGCAGCCGAGGCTGCTGCGTTGATTCAGAATGGTGACACCATTGGTTTGAGTGGTTTTACTCCCGCAGGTGCTCCCAAGAGTATTCCTGCTGCTATTGCAGAGAAGGCAGAGGCAGAGCATGCTGCCGGTCGCCCCTTCAAGATCAGCATCTTCACGGGTGCTAGTACGGGTCAGAGCTGCGATGGTGCGCTGGCCAATGCACAGGCTATCGACTATCGTGCTCCCTACACCACCAATGGCGATTTCCGCAAGCGTGTCAACAACAACGAGATGCGTTACAGCGACCTCAACCTCAGTAATATGGCCACTCAGATTCGTCAGGGCTATCTGGGCGAGGTTACCTGGGCTATCCTGGAGGCTTGTGCCATCGAGAAGGTGGGCAACAAGGCTCGCATCTACCTTACCGCTGCAGGTGGTATCTCTCCCACTGTAGCTCGCTTGGCAAAGAAGGGTATCTTCGTTGAGATCAACGCCTTCCATAGCGCTAAGAGTATTGGTATGCATGATGTATATGAGATTGAGGATCATCCCTTCCGCACTCCCATCAACATCTGCAAGGCAAGCGACCGCATCGGTAAGCCTTACGTGGAGGTTGATGCTGACCGTGTGCTGGGCGTACTGGAGTGCAACATCCCCGATGAGGCTCGTGCCTTCAAGGATGCCGATCCCATCACTACCCAGATTGGTCAGAACGTGGCAGACTTCCTGCTCTATAACCTCAAGCAGGGTCTTATCCCCTCAAGCTTCCTCAACCTGCAGAGTGGTGTAGGTAGCGGTGCCAATGCTGTGCTCGGTGCCCTGGGCCAGTGCCCCGAGGTGCCCAACTTCAACATCTACACCGAGGTGCTTCAGGATGCTCCCGTAGGTTTGATGAAGCAGGGACGCGTGTTGAGCGCTTCTACTTGCTCGCTCACCGTTACCAACGAGTGTCTGCTCGACATCTACGACAACATGGACTTCTTCAAGGATAAGCTCGTGGTTCGTCCTTCAGAGATCAGTAACTGTCCCGAGGTAATTGCACGTATTGGTGTTTGTGCCTTGAATACCGCTATTGAGTGCGACCTCTACGGTCACGTTAACTCAACCAAGATTTGCGGTACCAAGATGATGAACGGTATCGGTGGTTCGGCCGACTTCGCAGCCAACGCTTACCTCTCAATCTTCACTTGTGGTTCTACCACCAAGGGGGGCGCCATCTCAAGCATCGTTCCCTTCGCCAGCCACATCGACCACACCAACCACTACATCGATGCTGTCATCACCGAGTATGGTGTAGCCGACCTGCGTCACAAGAGCGACATGCAGAAGGCTGAGGCTCTTATTGCCGTGGCTCATCCCGACTACCAGCCCATGCTCCGCGACTATCTCAAGTTCGCAAGCAAGAAGGGTGGTCACACCCAGCACGAGCTGGCTGCTGCCTTTGCTATGCACGACACCTTCCTTCGTAAGGGCGACATGCGTCTTACCGACCTGGATGAGTACATTAAGTAAGTTCACACATTGTGATAAAATAAGCACCCGCAACTTCATTACGAGGTTGCGGGTGTTTTTGTGGTATGAGGTTGTTAGGTTATGAGGTTGTAAGTTTTGGGGTTTTTGAGGTTTGTTTACCATATAACCTTAAGACCCTATAACCTATCTTGCGAAACTATTCTCTTCCTCTCTCGTCCAGGTAGCTGTCCTTGAAGCCAAGGAAGTAGAGCACGCCGTCGAGGCCAATGGTGTTGATGCTCTGGCGAGCATTAGCCACCACACGAGGCTTGGCATGGAAGGCAATACCCAAACCAGCCTCGCTGAGCATGGGCAGGTCGTTGGCACCATCGCCCACGGCAATGGTTTGCTGCAAGTCCACCTTCTCAACCTGGGCAATGAGCTTGAGCAACTCGGCCTTGCGCTTTCCGTCCACAATCTCACCAACATAGTTGCCGGTAAGCTTTCCGTCTTCGTCAATCTCCAGTTCGTTGGCATACACGTAGTCGATGCCATACCTCTTTTGGATGTATTCGCCAAAGAAAGTAAATCCACCACTCAGGATGGCAATCTTATAACCATACTTCTTCAGCACATACATCATGCGGTCCACACCCTCTGTAAAGGGAAGGTTCTCTGCAATCTCGCGCATCACGCTGACGTCCAAGCCCTTCAGCAGCTTGCAACGGCGGGTAAACGACTCCTTGAAGTCGATCTCACCTCTCATGGCAGATGCGGTGATGGAAGCAACCTCATCATATACGCCATGCTTGCGTGCCAATTCATCGATAACCTCTGCCTGGATAAGGGTGGAATCCATATCGAAGCAGATGAGGCGACGCATACGACGGTACATGTTGTCGCTTTGGAAAGAGCAGTCGATAGCCAGTTGACTTGACATTTGCAGGAGCTTTCGGTGCAACTCACCCTTGTCGGCGGGAGTTCCACGGACAGAGAACTCAATGCAGGCACGCGTCTTCTCAACGGGGTGCTGAATGCTGGCACGACCAGAGAGTCGCTGGATGGCATCGATGTTAAGTCCTTCGTCTGCTATGAGCTTCGTGACAGCCTCAATCTGTCGTGCCTCAAGCCTGCGTCCTAACACGGTGAGGATGTAGCGGTTCTTACCCTGTCGGCTCACCCACGCCTCGTATTCGTCCATCGTAATGGGGTGGAAGGTGATGCTTACGTTCAGTTCGCTTGCCTTGAAGAGCAGTTCCTTCATTACGCGTCCTGAGTTCATCTCGTCCACGCGGATAAGGATACCGAGCGATAGGGTGGAGTGGATGTCTGCCTGTCCGATGTCCTGGATGTGGGCATCGTACTTACTCAGTATCTCCATGATGCCGGCAGTCAATCCGGGACGGTCAACGCCAGTAATACGTAGCAGGATGAGTTCTTCTTCGGTGGGTGTTATTTCAGTCTTTTGTTGTTGTTCCATTTTCTTTTAGTTCTTATTGTTAGTTGCTTAGTTGCCAAGTTCTTTAATCAGTTTTTCCACCACGCTCTTATCAACGGCAAAGGCAGTTCCGTGGCGTATGCCCTGAGGCAATGAGAGGTCGGGTGTGCGGTCGCTCCAAGTATAGCCGTTGTCGTAGCTTACCGACACGCCATATTTGTGCATGCCATAGATGTCATAATATACATATAAGGTGTTGTCCACGAAGAGGGGAGCGGGACCCTCTCCACGAGTGCCTTTGTGGATGGGTTCGCTTACCTGGATGGGGAACTTCTTCATGCTGCGACTGCGAGTAACGCGGATGTTCTTCTCGTAGGGTTTCAGATTCTCATTCTTTACGGCCATGATGAGGTCGCCGTTGATGGGACTCTTCACCACGGCGGCATCAATGGCGTTGAAGTCGGGGTTAAACCACAACTTGGTCTTGCTGAATTTCTTGAAGTCCTTTGTGGTGGTGCAATAGATGCGGTGGTTGTCGCCACTCTCGCTGAGGCAGCCTTCAGTCTTGATGCCCTTGGCATCGGGGATAGTGGTTGCCCAGAAGATGTAGTATTGTTTCGAGGGAGCATCGTAATAAAGTTCGGGAGCCCAACAGTTCTTGGCTTTGGGTTCGTACATCATCACGGGTATGGAGTCCTGCTCGCTCCAGTGTATAAGATCGTTTGAGGAGGCATAACCGATGATGCGGTCTTTCCAACTGCTTGTCCACACCATGTGAAAGGTTCCGTCGGGACCTTGCACGATGCTGGGGTCGCGCATCAGCTTGTCTTTGCCGATGACGGGACGCAGTATGGATTTATTGCCGTTCAAGGCTGTCCATTTCAATCCGTCAAAACTGTATGCCAGATGCAAGCCGTCTTTCTCGCCTACGAAATAACTGAAGAGGTATGCCTTCTGCTGGGCGTGGGCCAGCATCATACAACAGAAAGCAGCAAATGTAAATAGAATACGTTTCATGACTTCTTAAGATTTATATTTCCTATAAATTAAGAATTAAAAGAGAAGAAAGTAGAATGAAGTTGATAGCAAAGTTTCTTTTTTCCATCTTCGCGGAAGCTGTCCCTCTTTTACCGTCGTCTGTTTAATGCTCCCCATGATGGGTGACTTTTGCCGACGGGCAAAATGTATGCCGCCTTGGCGATGGAGAGGGCCTTTCTTCCTAGTCAAACAATCCTCCCTTGTAGCCTTCAAAACCGGGAAATGTTCTGCCCAGATGCTTGTATGCCAATTCGGTGACCTCACGTCCACGAGGGGTACGCTTGATGAATCCCTCCTTGATGAGGAAGGGCTCATAGACTTCCTCCACCGTGCCGCCATCTTCGCCAATAGCCGTGGCAATGGTGTTGATGCCTACAGGACCACCCTTGAACTTGTCTATGATGGTTGCCAGAATCTTGTTGTCAATCTCATCCAAGCCGTATTTGTCGATGTTGAGGGCTTCCAGGGCATAGCGTGCAATGGCCATGTCTATCTTGCCGTTTCCCTTGACCTGTGCAAAGTCGCGTACTCGGCGAAGCAGGGCATTGGCAATACGTGGTGTACCGCGACTGCGACTGGCAATCTCGCCTGCGGCCATAGCGTCGATGGGCAAGCCCAACAGACCTGCGGAGCGCTGGATGATGCTTCGCAGGGTGGCTGCGTCGTAGTATTCAAGGTGCATGTTGATGCCAAAACGGGCACGCAAGGGGGCTGTCAGCAAACCGCTTCGGGTGGTGGCAGCTACCAGGGTGAAGGGCGAGAGGTCAATCTGTATGCTGCGTGCCGATGGGCCCTTGTCGATCATGATGTCAATGCGGTAGTCCTCCATGGCAGAGTACAGATACTCTTCCACTACGGGTGAGAGGCGGTGTATCTCATCGATGAACAACACGTCGTTAGGCTCCAGCGAGGTCAGGATACCAGCAAGGTCACCGGGCTTGTCAAGCACCGGACCGCTGGTCAGTTTGAATCCTACACCCAGTTCGTTGGCTATGATGTTCGACAAGGTTGTCTTGCCCAGTCCCGGAGGACCATGGAGCAGGGTGTGGTCGAGTGGTTCGCCACGAAACTTTGCCGCGTCAACAAATATCTTGAGGTTTTCCACCACTTTCTGCTGTCCGGCAAAATCTTCAAAGTGAAGTGGTCGCAAGGCATTCTCGAAATCCTTCTCTTTCTGGGTTCCTTGCTGTCTGATGTCAAAATTCTCTTCCATAGGTGCAAAGATACGAATAAGTGAGCGAAAACGCAAATTTATTTGCAGTTTTCCAAGCAAGAGTATTTTAGAGCATAGCTCAGAGGTGTAGATATTACTTTCATGTTCCACTCTTATTTCATACAAGTCAACTAATTTGTAAACAACAGCCAAGCTTTTCTTCCGTTTTTAATGAGTGGATGTTATATTTTTATTCAAAATTCTTTTAGATATTCTGAAATTTGTTCTTTGAGGGGCTTCAAATCTTCCGTGATAACCATCCACATTATACGCATATTTACTTGAAAGTAATCATGTACCAGTATGTGGCGCATCTTCTCTATGGCATCCCATGGGGTGTCACGATGGGATGTCTTGAACTCCTTACTCAGTTTATACACAGCTTCACCTATAATCTGAATATTATATGCAGTTGCATGTTTATGCAGAATATTCACATCGAGACTTTCCATAGTCATTCCTAATGTAAATTGCTCTATGCGTGCTATTGCCTGTAGTATATGGCGCAAACGTTCCGGATCTCTAAGCGGCTCTCTCATAAATCAGTATTTTATCATGGTTCGCACTTTCCTGAGCAAATGGCAACAAATCACCATCAATCACAAGGTCAACAGGTCTTTTCAAGAGTTTTTCCAAATCACATATCATCCCAAAGTATGCAAGTCCCATCTTTGCGTCAGGTAGAAACTGTATGAGAATATCAACATCGCTGTCTTCCCGTTCTTCCCCTCTGGCAAATGATCCAAAGATCCATGCTTTACCTATGGGCTTTGTCTTGAAGTATTCCTGTATCGTATGTACAAATGTTTTATTCATGATCATTCTTTTATAATCATTATCACTTGCAAATGCCTGTTCTCTATCGCGCATGGATTCCTAAGTACTTATGTCGGACTCGGTCTCCTCCATTTTTTTATAGATGGCTCTCCACACGAAATTCTGTTGCAAAGATACAATATTTTCTGTGAAGTAAGCAATTTCATTGTTATTATTTTGTTGTGTGACAACTTTTCTGTAATTTTGCACGACAAAGAAGGGGCAAGGGATAATGGCCCGTTGACCAAAACTATAACTGTATGGTACTGAACTATATTTGGATTGCATTCTTCCTCGTGGCCTTCGTTGTGGCAGCGGTGAGGTTGCTGTTCTGGGGCGACATGGAGGTTTTCCCCAACATTATGGACTCCACCTTCTCGTCGGCCAAGACGGCGTTTGAGATTTCCCTTGGTCTTACGGGTGTGCTCTCCCTGTGGATGGGCATCATGAAGATAGGCGAGAAGGGCGGACTTGTCAATGCCATTGCCCGATGGTTGAGTCCTCTCTTTGTACGCCTCTTTCCTGAGATTCCCAAGGGGCATCCTGTCTTTGGACACATCTTCATGAACATCAGCGCCAATATGCTGGGACTCGACAATGCAGCCACTCCACTGGGTCTTAAGGCCATGGAGGGATTGCAGGAACTGAACAAGGAGAAGGAGAAAGCCTCCAATTCCATGATTATGTTTTTGGTGCTCAATACCAGCGGATTGACCATTATCCCGGTCAGCATACTCGTTTATCGAGCACAGATGGGGGCAGCACAACCCACCGATGTCTTCATCCCTATTCTCATAGCCACTCTGGCAGCCACCATTGCCGGTATTATCATTACCAGCATCTATCAGCGCATCAATCTGTTCAATCTGCCCATCATGCTTCTGATGGGAGGTATGTGCCTACTTGTTTCTGGTGTGATCTGGCTCTCCACCGTCATCGACCGCGAAACGATGAACCTGGGCAGCACACAGGTGGCCAACATCCTGCTATTCCTCATTATCTGTGGTTTCATCCTGGCAGGTATTCGCAAGAAGGTCAACGTGTATGATGCCTTTGTAGAGGGAGCCAAAGGTGGTTTCGAGACGGCTATTCGGATCATTCCCTATTTAGTGGCTATCCTTGTGGGCATCGGCGTGTTCCGTGCTTCGGGAGCTATGGATATGCTGGTGGACGGCATCCGTTGGGTGGTGGGAGCCATGGGCATCAACAGCGACTTTGTAGAGGCGCTTCCCACAGCCCTCATGAAACCCCTCAGCGGCAGCGGAGCACGTGGTATGATGGTGGACGCGATGACCACCTATGGTGCCGACTCCTTTGTGGGTCGCCTTTCATGTATCTTCCAGGGTGCCACCGACACCACCTTCTACATACTGGCCGTTTACTTTGGTTCGGTAGGCATTCGCCACACACGCCATGCCGTCTCTGCGGGTCTCCTTGCTGATGCAGCAGGCATATTGGCCGCCATCGGAGTGGCGTATTTGTTCTTCTAAAGACCCCTCTCCGACCTTCGACCATACATTTTGTCCGTCGGCAAAAGTCCCCCACCATGGGGAGGATTCTGATAGGGAACGGCAGGTAGAAAAATTGATAATTGAAAATGCAGAACGATAACAAGCAGGCAAATGTTTTTACTCCCAGCCCCAGTGCCAATGGCACGGTACGTGATGGTCAGGCGGGAGGATCCTCCATGAAATCCTTGGCCAAGGATACAGCCATATACGGACTTAGCAGCATAGTAGGCAGATTCCTCAACTATCTGCTTGTGCCTCTCTACACCAATGTCATCTCGGCAGAGAGTGGTGGTTATGGTGCTGTTACCAACCTCTATGCCTATGTGGCACTTATCTTGGCAATCCTTACCTTTGGCATGGAGACCACCTTCTTCCGTTTTGCCAATAAAGAAGGTGAGAAGAGCGACACCGTATTCTCCACCTCCATGCTGATGGTGGGAGGCCTTTCGGTATTGTTCTTTGTGCTGGTGGCCATCTTCATCGGTCCTATCGGTGAGGCACTTCGTTATCCCGACCATCATGCCTACATCCTGCTGATGGCTGGTTGTGTGGCACAGGACGGCATTCAGGCCATCCCCTTCTGCCATCTGCGATTCCAGCGTCGTCCCATGAAGTTCATGACGCTCAAGATGATGTTCATCTGTCTCAACATTGGTTTGAACCTCATTTGGTTCCTTTGGCTCAAAGAGTCGGATGTGTACTACGTCTTCCTGCTCAACCTTATCTGCACCAGCATCATCAGTTTGATGTTTGTGCCCGATCTGCTCCGCATCCATTGGTCGTTCGACGTGAAGTTGCTGCGACGCATGTTCTCGTATTCGTGGCCCATACTGATACTCAGTACGGCAGCCATTCTCAATCAGGCGTTCGACAAGATGGTGTTCCCTATGGTTTACGACAAGGGCGATGCCCAGCAGCAGCTTGGCATCTATGGTGCCTGTGTCAAGATTGCCATGATCATGGCCATGATTACGCAGGCCTTCCGTTATGCTTACGAACCTCTGGTGTTCAGTATTGCCAAGAACAAGGATAGCAAGCAGACTTATGCCCTGGGCATGAAGTATTTTCTTATCTTCACCCTTCTCGCCTTCCTTTGTGTGATGGGCTACATGGACGTGCTGAAACACGTCATTGGCCCTGGCTATCGTGAGGGATTGCGGGTGGTGCCTATCGTGATGGCTGCCGAAATCATGATGGGTATCTCGATGAACCTCTCCTTCTGGTATAAACTCATCGACAAGACCATCTATGGAGCCTGGCTGGCTTTGGTGGGTTGTGCCGTACTGGTGCTGGTCAATGTCATCTTTGTGCCTCAATATGGTTACATGGCTTGTGCATGGGGTGGTGTGGCAGGTTATGGCACCACTATGCTGCTCAGTTACTTCATCGGTCAGAAGAAGAACCCTATCCAGTACCCCATGCTCAGTATGGGCGTCTATGTGCTCATCACGGCTATCTTCTTCACCATCATGCAACTTTTGCCAGAGACATGGCCCACATGGAGCCGACTCGGCATCAACACCCTGCTCATCTTCGCATTCATAGGGCACATCATCTATCATGACCTGCCTTTAAAGAATCTGCCGGTGGTAGGGAAATATTTCAAGAAGTAAATCATTACAGAGTTGTACCATTAAAACATTACAGATTTATACCATGAACAACGGTTTTGAAAATGCTAACCCCAAGGAGAATAGAGGTTGGGAAATTGTGAAGGAATTGAACACCATCATTGACGGAGCAGAAGGTGTGTCGGCAGATGCAGCTTTGAGCTCACGTCGTTTGCTGGCAGAATACCTTAAGTTGGAAACCCATCGTCCTTCGCTCCTTCATTCAGCCATCCTGTCGTGTGCCGTTAAGATGACTACCAGGTTTCCTTCCTTTCATTTTGTCTTGTTTGCCGATTTGTGGGGCATGGAGAATCTGCGCCCCGAAGACAGCGAGTCGCGTACAAGTGATGACGGAAAGCGTTTCCCCTCGTTGGTAGAACGTATGGTCAAGGCTTATGCCTACAGTTTGTTGTTCTATCCCGGCGAGCATCTTAGTGTGGAAGAAGAGCAGTTGATGAAACCTGTGTTTCAGAAAAAAGGCTATAGGGTAGGCGAGGATGAAAAGGGTTTTCTGACGCTTGCTGTCCCTGCTGTGGCTACCCGTGTGTTTACGTCTGAGGTAAGAAACCGCAAAATGACTTTCGTACATCTGCTAACTTGCCAGGGTGAGGAGATAGCTTGTGAGGTGCATACCCTCACACAGTTCCAGAAGATGCGCTACGACGACATGCCGGGACGCCTTTTCAATGTACTGCTCCGCACCTCCGACAATGGAAACGTGCGCATTGAGGCAGCTTATCCTAGTGGGCAGAACATTGAGTCGTGCTTCTCAACCTCGGTGGGCTACATCGACCATGTGGACCAGCAGCATCGTCACATCCATGTTTTCGACAATGAGTCTCGTCATTTGGTTGCCCAATATGCTTCCTCCACGACTTTACACGAGGGACAATATGTGCGATTCATCCCTATTATTCCCAAAGAGAGTAACTTCAAGTCGGCCCTCATTACCTCTGTGCTCGACCATGGTGCAGAGATTTTTGGCTATAGGCGGGTCGTCATAACCTATGCCGATGAGGCTAAGGGTTATTGTGCTTGGCAACTTCTTCCCGATGCAGACGGACAGATACTGCCCATTGTTGAAACTGGTGCCAAGCAGGTGCAAGAGCCTGCCACAACAGGCTACATTCACAAGCAATGGTGTCAGGCCAACGGATTGCCTCTTCCCCCAAAAGGGCAGGAACTTCAGATCATCACCTTCCTGAAGCGTGGCAAGGATGGAAAGAAACGTCCCATCGTGGTGGGGGTGAAGTAGATGTGTGTACACTCCATCTCCCTCTGCCGGAAAATGACAATGGGATATGAATGGGTGAACCGCTCTGTAAATGTAATGATGCTTTATCGTGGTATGCGTTATCTATGCCATCCCGATACATTCCCGATATCAACCCGTTATTAACCCGTTATTAACCCGTAGGATTTTGTGCCGTAGAAAACGGGCTCTGGGAATAAAAGACACATGAGCCGTGTAAAGAAAAAATCTTCAACAACGGCTCATGCCAATATCCTTTAGGGGAAGCAACGAAAAGCGCTTGCCTAACTGAATATGATAGTCTTGTTCTTGTAGGTAAGAATCTTGCGCTCTACATGCTTCTTGACGGCACGTGAGAGGACAATCTTCTCCAAATCCTTGCCCTTGAGCACCAAACTCTCGGGCGTATCCTTATGGGTGATGCGAACCACATCCTGCTCGATGATAGGACCCGCATCCAGTTCGGTAGTCACATAGTGGCTGGTGGCACCGATAATCTTCACGCCACGCTCGTAAGCCTGATGGTAGGGCTTGGCACCGATAAAGGCGGGAAGGAATGAGTGATGGATGTTGATGATGCGATTGGGGAATGACTCAATCATTTCTTCGCTGATAATCTGCATGTAGCGAGCCAGAACGATGAAGGTTACATTCTCCTTGCGCAGCAGCTCCATCTCAGCAGCCTCTACCTCAGCCTTGTTCGACCAGTCCTTCTTGATGCTCCATACATGATAGGGGATGCCAAACTGCTCGGCTACATAGCGAAGGTCCTCGTGATTACTGACGATGCAGGGAATCTCCACGTCGAGTTCACCCGCCTTGTAGCGAGCCAGAAGGTCGTAAAGGCAGTGGCTCATCTTGCTTACGAACAAGGCCATGCGAGGTTTCACGGAATTGAAATAGAGATTGAAGTGCATCTCATAGCGCTGACCATAGAGGGTGTCGATGTACTCGCTGATCTTGTCATTGGGAATGAGGAAATTCTTCAGTTCCCACTCAATGCGCATGAAGAACATGCCATCCACCTGGTCAACATACTGGTCAAGGTAGACGATGTTACCGTTGTTGTCGGTAATGAACTTGGTAATCTCCGTAATAATGCCCAGTTTGTCGGGGCAATGCAATAGAAGAATAGCTGTCTGTTCCATATATCAATGGTTTGGTAAAAATGAAAACATAAACTAAGCGGCATTCAGCGCAAAGACAAGCAATCCCAGGGAGATCTGCTGAATTATTCAGGGGTTGGCCCTGAGTGCAGACCTTGAAATAATTCTTTTGACCAGATACTGGTTGACCATCAGTGACTTGAGTGATGCCATGGAAATAACCCGGCCAGTTTCATGCAGCATGACCTTGGCCACGTTCTCAGATGCAAGTGAGGCATT
>JAZLKL010000096.1:0-4976 GCA_045597585.1 Bacteroidaceae bacterium
AAAAAAAGATACTTCCATACCTTATATGACAGGCACGTTGCACATACTGCATGCGGTTTGTGAACTGTTGGTTTAGGCCAGGAGGTTTTTCATTGTGTCCGAATGCAAAAGCAGATGTTTTTTTGAAGCATCAAAGGCTTAACTTCAGAAAAGTGCACAAACGGTCTGTGCCCCTCCCTTGCGCTTGCCATTTTGTCAAATATTCTGCCTCAAGACGGTTTGGTGACGTTTTCCTTTTTAGAATGCATCGGGCATCCTTCGGGTTGCACTCGGGTTGAACACGCTTTGCTTACGTCCGGCTTACGTGTTTTGACGTAAGCCGCACGTAAGCCAATTGTGCGATGACAGGGTGCTGATTGGAGGAAAAAAGGAGGGAAAAATAAGACTCTCCCCCACCCTACCGTTTAGGGAGGGAGCTGCTATGCATATACAAAGATACAAAACTTTTGAGTGTTTTGCAAATATTCTCAAAGAAACCGCACGAAGTGTTGGCATCTTTTTCGATACATTTTGATTGATGTTATTTTATTGCCGCCTCCCACCTAGCACGCCTCTTGAGGAGGCGGCTCGGGGGAGCGGCTTTCACATTCTCATTTTGCCTTGGTTTTTTGTTTCCTGGCTGAACAAAAAGCAAAAGTTACTGAGGCAACCACACGAGGCGCAGGCTCGCAATCACGATGCCCGCATCGCTCTTTTGTCACATTTCCAAAATATCTCAGCAAACCAACACAAAATCGTACCAACTTATTATTTAATCATCACTTAACATTTGGCTGCTACTATATTATGCACTTGGCTTATTGGATTTGTTTTTGTAACATATCTATAACCTATAACCTTTTTCAACTTACGAAAGTTGAACTATTTAATCAAAAATAATGGGACGAAATTTTTGCTATTTCGCACAAAGTCTGTATTTTTGCAGAAGATTTCGTAAAAAGACAGGAAACCGTCTATCTATCAACGAATAAATAACCAAAATACATACAATGAAAAAGTTTCTTTTGATGCTGGCAATGGGAATGGGGCTGCATACTATGGCCCAGAACAAGACTGCCACAATCAACATCGACAACAGAGTGAAGTATCAGCATGTAACAGGATTCGGAGGATTCTCACCCAGTCCCACCTGGCAATACTGGCTCAACGACACGGACATGGACAAGCTGTTTGGCAAAGGTGACAACCAGCTGGGTCTGAACATCGTACGCCTCTACATCTCTTCCAACAAGAATGCATGGAATGCTGGTGTGGCGAATGCCAAACGAGCCAAGAAGCATGGTGCATTTGTCTTTGCCTCTCCATGGACGCCCCCAGCATCGTGGAAGTCGAACAACGAGTCGGCCAATGGCGGTTCGCTGCTTGAGTCGCGCTACGAGGACTGGGCCAAGCAGCTCAACGACTACTATGAGTATATGAAAAAGCAGGGAGTGACCATCGATGCCGTGTCCATTCAGAATGAGCCCGACTGGAAAGCCGAATATGAGAGCTGTATCTGGACAGGTGAACAGATGGCCAAGTTCCTCAAGAACTACGGCCACCTCATCAACTGTAAGATTATCGCTCCTGAGGCCATCCACTTCACCAAGGGGATGCACGACCCCATACTGAACGATGATGCTGCCTGCGCCGAGCTCGACATCATGGGAGGCCACTTCTACGGCTGGGACGGTTCGTCATACCCCCTTGCAGCGCAGAAGGGTAAGGAGGTATGGATGACCGAGTACCTCATCAATGAGCGTCAGCAGAACAACAACCAGAACATCAACTGGAAGGACGACGGTTTCCTGTTTGCACGCAGCATCAACGATGCCATGCTGGCCAACATGAGTGCATGGGTGCACTACTCGCTCAAACGCTACTATGGCGTGTACGGCGACGGCCAATACGGCACCACCAACAATGCCATCACCAAGCGTGGCTACATCCTCTCGCAGTATGCCAAGTATGTGTCGGGAAGCACACGAGTTCGTCACGTCCTGAACGATGAGAGCGGAAAGCTCACCGGCTCGGCCTACCAGAGTGTGACGGGCGACAGCCTCATCGTGATGCTCATCAACCCATCAGACAACAACGTCAGCACCACCATCGAACTGCCTTACTACACACAGAGCGGATGGCACATTGTGACTACAGCCAGCAAGAATGCCAAGAAGACCGAAATAGCCATTGAAGAAGAGACCTTCAAGCCCGTAGTACCCGCAGAGGCATGGAGTGTGAACACCTACGTCTTTGTCAAGACTAAGGCTCGCGATGACATGCCCGAGATGGAGGAGGAAAAGGAGAGCATCTTTGCCGATGACTTCGACTTCAGCGGAGGCGGCTGCATTCCTGCCGGGTGGAGAGCAGTATATGAAGGTGGTACACGCAACGCAGGCAACTATAGCAGTGGCCCCCGCATCATGAGCTTCTCGCCCGAAGGACTGATGCCCTATGCCTTCTACTTCCGCATTGGCACAAGTGGCAGCGGCAAGGTGAGCTACGGAGAAGACACCAAGTACAGACTGAAGCTGGAGCCCGGACAATATACCCTCTCCTACTCTATCGTGGGATGGAAGGCCAAGCCCAGCATCACCTGTCAGGTGAAGGTGGGCACGAAGAACGTGGGCAAGCTCTCCACCAAACCCGAGTACATAATGTCGGAGAACGGTTCGTCGGCACGCATCACGCAGACCACCGACAAGGCCATCGACTTTGAAGTGACAGCAAGCGGCAACTGCATACTGTCATGGAGTGTGCCTGCAGCCACCAGTGGTTTGACGGAGGCTCTTGTTGGCAACATCCGCCTGGTAAAGAACGACGAGGCAGACGGCATCGTGGAGATTCCCCTCTTCCCCGGTGGCGAAATGATCAACGTGGGTCAGGATCAATGGTACGACCTCTCGGGACGCAAGGTGACTACGACCAACAAGAAGGGCATCTACGTAAAGGATGGAAGAAAGGTGGTGAGATAGTTAAAGGACGTCACGTTTGTCTGATGCGTTCAAAATGCACAATTCACAATTGGCTAAGTCAATTGTGAATTGTGCATTGAAAAAGGGCTGTGAGTACCGTTATGGCAACTCACAGCCCTTTTCAATTTATTTCACCACCTCTTTAGTACTGGATAACCAGGAAGGTGCTTACGCTCCAGAAGCGTGCAGGATCGTTGATGACGATGGTGCTTGTGCCATTGGCATTGACCTGTAAAGTGTAGCTACCCTCGGGCACCTGAGACAGAATCTTGGGATTCTTGGAGGGCACCAGAATGGTCTTGGTCTGTTGGATGTCAACCTTGGTGAAGTTATCGGGGTTCACATCGTTCATGGTAAGCTTAGACTTCTTCAAGAGACTACCACCACTTACCAGTCCGAGGCTCTTGAGTTCCTTCTTGGTACCCACGATGTAGTAGCCTGAGTTAAGCTTGGCATTGGCTTGGTCGAGCTCTTCCTGTTGAATCATATTGGTTACAGAGAGCGATGCCACGTTTTGAGTGAGTGCCACGTTGCTGCGCTCCAGACTGGCAATGCTCAGACGATTGTTGGCAATCTCATCCTTGAGTACCTTGATCTCGGCATCCTTGGCATCAATCTGAGCCTTCATCTTAGCAATCATAGTCTTCATCTTCTTGCTGGCAGCATCATTGTTGTCTTTGATCTGCTTCTCAAGTTCTTCAATGCGTGTACGCTGGTTTTGCAGCATCTGGCCATAGGCATCGATGTTCTCCTTCATCTTTACAGCATTCGAGGGGACACCGTCCTTGCTGCTACCACCCACGATAAAGAGTCCGTCAGCCACCACCACACTATCCATCGACACGTTCATGAGGTCGATGAAGTCATTGGTCTGGTTCAACTGAAGCTCCTGCTGCTTCACCACATTGTTAAGTGAATCAATCTGATTCTGCATCTCCTGTGCAGACTGGTTGCACGAAGAGAACATGCACATTGCCGCCATAGCGGACACTACGAATTTTGCTGTTTTCATAACATCAGTTTGTAATAGTTTACTATTGATTTCACAACAAAATTAGACTATTTCCATGAAATGACCAAACAAAATCCACTTCAACTTGCATTTAGACAGCATAATTCAATGGGTTTTCAGAAAAAAAGCATATCTTTGCAAGGTATTTGACTCACATCATCCACGAACGAAGTTCATCCACCCCTTGATGACATAGCAGAGGGGGGAAGTGTTTTCGTTACAAACTAACTACTTATGAAAATAGAACCAGAGAAACTCGAACAGCTCAAGGCTTGCGTCATGCAAACACTTCAGGAGCTGACCATCCAAAAGAAGAAAGACCGCATCAAGGCCGTATTCCTGTCGCTCTTTATACCTATGATATGCTTTGGAGCCGTTGTCATAGGCATGGGAACAGATGAGAAAAACCTGAAACTGGCTCTCACATTGGCAGGCATATCGTGCCTACTTACTTCCGTCATCACCTTCGGTCACTATAAAAGCCGGCGCAACAAGACGTACAAGGCCAAGGTGATGCCCCTTGTGGTAGAGACAGCCCTGCCTGGCGCGGTCTATTCGCCCGAGGGCCTCATCACCAAGAAGGAGATCAACAACAGTAAGATTTTCGACTTAGGGCGCTCGAAGGACTACAAAACCGAAGACAGCGTTTGTGGCAAGGTAGGACAAACGAACTTCATATTCTCGGAAGTGGAGGTGACACATTCCGAGAACAATGGTGATAACAACATAGAGACCGTCACCGACTTTCAAGGCTTTGCCTTTAAGGCAGACTTCCATAAGAACTTCAACGGCCACACCTTGGTGAGCAACCGCAGAAACGACCTGAAAAACAAGGTAGGATTCTTCTCCAAGACGCTGAAACGATGCGTGATGGAGGATGCCAACTTTGAGAGCACATTCAAGACCTACACCAACGACGACCAGGAAGCCCGCTACATCCTTACGCCCTCGCTTCAACTGCGCATCCTCGAACTGCAGGAAACCCTGAAAGGCCGTGTCTCCATAGCCTT
>JAZLKL010000097.1:0-48978 GCA_045597585.1 Bacteroidaceae bacterium
TCGGCAGCTTTGGCTTTCTCTTCAGCAGCCTTTCGCTTCTCTTCAGCCTTCTTGGCTGCCGCCTCTTCCTTAGCCTTACGCTTCTCTTCAGCAGCCTTAGCCTTCTCCTCAGCCGCCTTGATCTTATCCTCAGCAGACTTAGCAGCCTTTGCCTTCTTCTCTTCTGCAGCCTCCTGCATCTGAGCAGCCTTTTCACCAGCCTCCTTTACAGCAGCCTCAGCCTTTGCCTGTTTGTCTGCAGCAAGCGAGTCAGCTCTTGCCTTCTTTTCAGCAGCACGCTCAATAGCAGCAACACTATCTTGCTGCTTCTTCAAAAGCTTTTCAGCCACCAAAGAATCGGTTCTCGCCTTCTTTTCTGCAAGACGAATCTCATTGGCAATGCTGTCTTTCTGTCTCTGGATCAAACGCTCAGCAGCCTTACGAGCAGTCTGAATACTATCGTGGTATCTGTTGAGAGCCTTCTGATCCATATGCTCAAGATCAATGCCACGGAAAATCTTCTGGTACAAAGTATCATCCTTACCTACGAATACGGTATCAGGATTGATGCGCTTAGCATTAGTCAAACGACGCTTATGCCAATCGTCCCAATATGAAGCACTATCTGTAGCGAGTCTGAACAGACGATTGTTCTCGATACGCAAAGCAGCCAAACTATCCTTTTCTCTCTGCATGCGGTCACGAGTCTCTACCAACTGTTCGTTGAACTTCTCGATCTGATCATTATAATCATCTACCAATGCTAAACTAACCTTATGTCTAATACTACGCATACGATAAACCAGGGATACACGCAACTCATGTACTACTGGGAAAGGTACTATAGACCATTTTGTCTTGCAATCAGCTGGATTTCTAACATAATCACGTGTGATGGCACCTGTAATAGTATTATAATGTGTCTCAGTATGATAAACATCATACTTAGCGACCTTAATACCTAACAAACCACCAAGATCAAGATCCAAACCACCCTCTTTGGGATGCTCTCTGCTAAGCAAAGGAATAGTAAAACCAGCAGACAAACCAAGGTTTATGCCCTGACCCTTGTATCCCTTTTTACCCAAAAGCATATTGAACTTATCCCATCCGGCATATCCACCAACGTAGTATGCACGCCAGTTACGAGGATTTTTAATCGTTCTTGTACTCGTCACATTACGGCGAAAAGCAAGGTACATATTATAGAACTTGCTACGACTGGGGTCACCATTGAAACGAGCATGTTTTGCAGAATCCTTGGCAGTTGCATAGTATTCTATCTCAATGGTGTCATTTGAGAAAGTCTCGGGATTATAATATACAGAGTCTCTCTTCATCAACTTACCATCGGCATAATACATACGCTTGAACTCATAGTTACGATTCTTGGTACCAATGCCACCAGTACGCCAATACTTACGGAACTCAGCACGTACCGATGCCATATTGAACACGACTCGTGGATTTACCTTATGCTCTGTCTTCCAATTTCCTTTACCGAAAACCAGAATAGACTTATTATTCTTGGCATTCTTATCCAAGTCCCACTCAATACCAATGCCAGGCATTGTCAAAGCCCAATCAAGCAAGTTGAAATGAAAAGACATCTGATTAAAGGGAGTGTCCTTCATCTTGCCAAACTGCAAATTGAGGCTATCTTTTTTAGGTGCATACTTATTGAAGAGTGCAGCAACCTCAGGTGAAATGTTACTACCATTCCACCCTTGTACAGGAACTGTCTGCATCTCCTGAGTGTTTTGCGCCCACAAATGCTGTATGCTCGCACTTGCGAACAACAACATGACGATTGTGATTGCTTTAAGTTGTTTCACGTAAACGTAAATTATATAATATTATACCTTAATTTAATAATGATTCCAAGTACAAATTTACTTACCTTTCCAGAAGTCTTCCTCAGCCTTCTTCTTGGCCATGTACTCGTTGTACTTACGCTGTTGCTCCAGCTGAGCAGGAGTCAAACCAGATTTGCGCTTCTTCATCTGTGCATCGTAGTTCGCGATGGTCTTTGACAAAGAATTTGCAATGGTTGATGGCTGCTGAGCATCTCTTACAGCCCATTCCTGATAGGAAGCCATATTGGTACCACTCTGCTCATAAATCTTGTTTTTGTATGATCTTTCTGCTTCACGAACAGTTTCATTTCCATAGTCAATACATTTTTTATACAAGTCCAAGCATTGCTTACGGTCGTTGATGTTGTTATCACCCATAACCTTATAAAAAGCGTTTGCAATACGACGGTAAGTCTGCATGATTTTATAGCTTGCACAAGCACCATAATGGTCAGGATCCAAGTCAATGGCATCCTCGCAATAGTTAATCACACCCATCTGGTCAGCTTCCCACTTCTCGATTTCCGTTCTGTCATTCTCAAACATCTCATCAAGAGGGCGGAACAAAGCCTGAGCAATAATGAAACTTACCTCGGCCTTTTCCTTGTTATTCTTAGTCAAGGCAAGCGCCTTTTGGAAAGCTTCAAGCATCTTCTTTCGAAGTTCCGTACGCTTTTGCTCCTCACCAAAAAGTTCATCAACCTCCTTCTTCATCAGCAAGGCATAAGCGATTGCAGAATAATAGTTCATCTCAGAAGGGTTGTCATAGGCAATACGAGCATACTCATCGACAGCCTTCTTCATATCCATCTCAGGCAGGTTGTTAAACTGCATCATCAAAGCCAATGCCCTGTTGATATAGGACAAATCGTCACGATGTGCATCCAGGGTCGATTTAAAATGCTTGTCGATAGCCGCAGCATCAGTAGCATTAGTTTCCTGCAACATATTTCCTACCAGCAAATAGGTATTAAAATACTTATTGAACTGCTGATTTGCCTTTATTGTATCAGCAATCTCATTGGCAGTTTCATATAACTTCTTGCAAGTACTTGACAGGTCCAAGTAGTCCTGAAGGAACTGTTCAATATACCTATCCTTATCTACAACATAAAGTTCCTTGCAAGAGTTGAAATATTCCTCAATCAAGTAAGGTTCAACCTCAGTATCGGTCAAACTAGTCTGCTCACGGATGCTCTTCATAGCATCTACAAAGAAATGATAGGCAGAATCCTTATCATAGACTCTAGGTGAGATGTTCTTACCTTCAGTAAAATAATAATGAGCCTTCCACGTCTTCACGTCAGCCAAACTGCTCTTCTTAGTAGGACCATAATCGGGCAGACCATTCAACGCATTCAGATTGTTAATACGGAAGTCGCAAACATACATGAGATCATCAAAATAGGTCAACTTAATGGCAGGATCCTTCTCGTTCTGCAACAAATAGCGCAACATATCTCCAGAGTTACCAAACTCATACAAGCTGAATGCACAAAAAGGAGCACCAGTCACCAAGGTTCTCCAGGCACGGTAGCAAGTATCGTTCCAGGTACGAGGATATTCCTCACCAAAAGGCTTAGGAGGCTCTTGTCTCTGAAGCAAGGCATTCGAGATAGCATTACTCTCAGCAGCAGCATATCGACCATTCTCATTTGAGAAAGGAGTCCATACCGCCAATGCCTTATAGTTCTCAACGCTATCCTTACCATGTCCCATACGCTGGTCCCAAGTGGTTTTCTCGTATTGGGCATGACAGATATTCGCACCGATGAAGCACAAAACTAAAACAAGAAGATGTCTCATATCTGTTTCTTAATTATTCAATTTTACTTTAGTACTACAACTCAAAAACTGCAATTAGATTGCAAGACCAATGACTTAGCCTCACAACCTGATGCGTTTTTGTTATATTGTTTTTTCATACTTTATACTCTCTAATGTAGCAGACTCCAGCTCAGTCCTCACAATCGTTCCAAAAGGACTTTGCAGCTCCTCCTTCGCCTTCATCTGCATCTTGTATAACTTCCTCGTCAAGAATGAAACTATTATCTTCTTCTTCTCCAAACGACAAAGCTATAAGTGAGCGTGGTGTAATAATCTTGTGTGTCGTAAATGTAGGTGAAAGATAAGAGTGCTTTTTCTTACCACTCATTATCCCATGTCGAATGTTGCTTTACAGCACCACCATCACCTTCTTCCATATCGCCACCATAATTGATATCACCACCATTGGCATCCCATGAAGGCATATCTGGGTCTGGAGAGGAAGCAATGATTTCAGAAAAGCAAACCACTTTCACCTTTTCTGCAGGTACAATATAACTTTTCTTCATTTTTAATTATTTTTTTATATACTGTAGTGCAAGTCGCATTGCAAAAATCACATTCTATTGCATTTTGATTTGCACTACAGCACATTATTTAATAATAATATTTCTATTTCTTGATAACCTTGTTAGTAACTACACTACCATCTTCCATGGTCTTCTTCACCAAGTTGACTCCCTTCTGAGAAGCATTCAGCTTGCTACCATTTACAGAGTAGTATTCGTTTGAAACCTTAGCGGCATTTACATCCTGAACACCATCAGTTTCATTCCAACCATTGTCCTCGTCATCGGCCATGAACTCAATCTTAACCTCACTGGGATCGGTAAATCCAGGAAGATAGATGTAAGAACGGAATGCACTGAGATAGTTAGTGTCACCGGGCTTCAAAATCTGCGAATAGGTATTGAACAAATACTCATCAGTTGCAAATCCCGACTTCTTGCTGTAAACGCCATACATCTGAGCACCATTCACAATTGGAGAAGTAATGATTCCCTTTGTGGTCTTGATGACAACAGGAGTCTCGGTCTCAAGTGAACTTACGTTATTCAAAACCTGAACCAAACAAGGAGTATTTGCAGTCAAAGCATCCTTCCAGGTGAACGAGGCGGTCATCTTACCGTTCTTTCTCTCATACTTAGAGAAGGTCGCAGGACGAATGTTCTTCAGCATTTCGGTTTGATTACCATCAATCGCAAAAGGTAGCACCAAACTTGCAAAACCACCATTTGCGGTAGAGAACTTGCGATTGAGAACAACATTGTTTGCAGTAAATTGGAAAGGCACGTATAATTCATTCTCCTTACCATCAACCATCACAAACTTCTCACATATTCCGTTCACAACCACGTTTGTACCTTTCACATTTGCTTCACCCTTAAGATCAGCAAAATAATAAATCTTGTTTGTGGGTACAGTAACGGTAATATCACCTACAACAATAGCCTCGCTAAAATCATAACAAAGATACTGAGGATACTTTGTCTCAATAGCAGCTATATTATTGCTGGCTACCGTGCCTATCACCTTGCCCACCTTAGGATCATCCGTAGATACTACCATCAGAGGGTTATTGGGCATATTCAACACGTTACCATTAGGCAAGGGCCAGGGACCATTGTACTCCAACGCAGCATTACCTGTATTAATAGTAACATTGCTTACGTTAACGAATGCGTCATCGGCAATCTTAACAACCGACATAGGAAGCGTATAAGTCTTACCGTTGTTACCATAAAGAACTGCTACAAGTTCCTTCATATCAGCAGTAAAGACAAGGCCTTTAAGATTGTCACTGATATCCTCACCTAAGATATACTTATCTTCATTGGGATAATATCTCTTAACCTTAGCCAACAAAGTGGCAGAGATGTCAGCAGGACAGATTTCGGCATTGAGGGTAGTCAGTTTAGACAAAGCTGCAAATGCACCCAACTCAATCTTCTCGATGTGATGTGACAAAGTAAGAGTAACCACGGTAGAGTTAACAACCTTGGGCAAGGTAGAGCCAATCTCATAATATGTCTTTGAACCGAGTGCAGAATAGTCTTCATAAACAGACTTCCAATACGAAATATAAGAAACAGCATAATAAGTGTATGTCTTTCTTGAACCCGTACCAGTAGCCACTCTCAAGAATACAAAATCTTCAGCTTCCTCTCCTAACTCATTGTATGCACAGACATCTTCCACCCAATCATCGGATTCTTCGTCATAAACCAAATGATGAACATTCTTTGGCTTTTTTGCCATAAGTTCATCATAAGTCAACATAGATTTAACCTGATCCTCATACATGATGACCTGACTTACAACTTCCTGCCAATTATCATCCTCAAAACTTGCTTCAACAAATTTCTTTACAGGAAGTGGGTTTTGAATATCTTTTTCCCAATCAGCCAGATTCACACTAACCTCTGAGGCATAACTTTTGGGAGTAACCTTAACTGTTGCATATCTTTCAATCTTGTGAGTGATAGTCCAGTCAAAGGTCACAATCTCTCCTGCCATATCTTCAGTGTTGATTTGCAATGTAGAAACAGTCTCAACCGTCTCTTCTGGCTCTAACTCAACAGCATTATAAACCACCTTATTATAAGTTACCGTTGATTGCCCAAACACAACAGAAAAAGCGCCGATCACAGCTAGCAGACTTAAAAATATCCTTTTCATAAGCAATTTTGTTAAGATTATACTCACTTTTATACACTTGTTACTTATTGATTACGCCATAAAGCATAGAAAATCGACGCAAAATTACAACTAATTATACAAACACACAAACAATATCATAAAAAAATGCAGAAAAAAATTAAGCAACCGCATTTTCTCAAATAATCGTTCGATTTCACGCACTTAATCAGCAGATTTCAAATTATATGCAAGCCAATGAAAGTGCATGAAACAATTCGTAAAAAAACAGAGGGAGGCATGACTTATTCAGAAAGGGATAGTACTCTCAAGCTTACCAGTTTCCCATGTCTATACAGATGAACTTTTAGACGTTTGTAACACCCGGCAAGAAACAAAGCACACAAATCAAAACCTAAAAACAAAAGTTAATTCTAAAATAAAATAAGGTGTATAAGTACATTCTTCTCCCAAGCTATCCCCAACCATCCTCCGTTCATCCTACGTAAAACACGTAAGCTAAACGGGCGAAACACGTGCGCACCAAGTAACCACATCGCACCTACTTCGGTACGAGCAAATACATCCAAGAAGAGACGCAAAAGCACAATAAAAGGGCAAAAGAAGACTCTGATGAACATACTAAGAGCCTAAATATTTAATTTTTAACGAATAAATTTGTGTAGTTTCATTTTTTTATCGTAAATTTGCACCCGCATTTGCGATACAGTGCCAGTGGGTGGTTGCTGTTCTGCAAACAAGTTTCACATCAAAAACATACAACAATGTATTTGAATTCAGCTAAGAAAGAAGAGATTTTTGGTCAGTATGGCAAGTCTGCAACCGATACTGGTAGCGCAGAGAGCCAGATTGCGTTGTTCACCTACCGCATTGCTCACCTGACTGAGCACATGAAGGAGAACCGCAAGGATCACAGCACCGAGCGTGCATTGACCGGTTTGGTTGGTAAGCGTCGTGCTTTGTTGAAGTACCTCAAATCACGCGACATCAACCGTTATCGTGCAATCGTAAAGGCTCTTGGTTTGCGTAAGTAATGGGGACTTTGAAGAAATTTCTTCCCGACATGCTGGCGGTGATGGCTTTTGTCATCATCGCCTTCGTGTATTTTTTCGAACCAGTCAAGGATGGCAAGGTTTTGACGGGAGTTGACCACAGTGGTGCTGTGGGCAGCGGTATTGAGATGCAGCATTACAGGGACACACACGATGGTGAGCGCACTCGTTGGACAAACACTCTGTTCTCGGGAATGCCAACCTACCAGATGGCTCCCTCATACAATAGCAGCGATGTTTTGGGCAAGGCACAAAGCATCTATCAACTTTGGCTCCCCAACGTGGTGGCATACGTTTTCATGATGCTGTTGGGATTCTACATCATGCTTCGTGCTTTCGATTTCAAGACATGGATGGCAGCATTGGGAGCAGTACTTTGGGCTTTCTCCAGCTACTACTTCATCATCATTGCAGCCGGACATATATGGAAGCTTCTGACACTCTGCTACATACCTCCTACAATTGGTGGTATGGTGCTTTGCTATAGAGGTAAATACTTATGGGGAACTGCCGTGACTGGCATCTTTACTGCTTTGCAAGTGTTCAGCAACCATGTGCAGATGACTTACTACTTCCTGTTCGTTATCGCATTCATGGCGTTGGCATACCTGATTGATGCTATCAAGAAAGGAGAAGCCAAGAAATGGATGAAAGCTACAGGATGCCTTGCCATGGGAGGTATCCTGGGCGTAGCCGTCAACCTCTCCAACCTGTTTCACACTTGGGAGTACAGCAAGGAGACCATGCGAAGCAAAAGCGAGCTGACATCCAAGACGAAGAACGCAGCAGATCAAACTGACAGCGGATTGGAGCGCAGCTACATTACCGCATGGAGCTATGGAGGGGACGAGCTGCTCACCTTGATGATTCCCAATACCAAGGGTGGAGCCAGCATGCCACTTTCGCAGAACAGCACAGCCATGAAGAAGGCTGATGCAAACCTCAACTACATGGGTGTTTATCAAGCTTTTCCTCAATACTTTGGAGAGCAACCAGGCACAAGTGGTCCCGTGTATATCGGTGCATTTGTATGCTTCCTCTTCATCCTTGGATTGCTTATCGTGAAAGGACCCATGAAATGGTGCCTTTTGGGTGCAACTATATTGAGCGTACTGCTTTCGATGGGACACAACTTCATGTGGTTTACGGACTTATTCCTTGACTACATGCCGATGTATGATAAATTCCGTACGGTGGCAAGTATTCTTGTAATAGCAGAATTCACCATGCCCTTGCTTGGTTTGCTGGCACTTAAGCAACTCATGGATAAGCCAGAGACCATGCGTGAGAAGCGCACCATGAATAGTGTGTACATATCATTGGGACTTACAGCCGGAGTTTGCTTGCTCCTGTGGTTATTCCCTGGTATCATGGGATCATACGCATGCTCTAACGATACAGAAGGCTTACACCAATACGTGGCACAGGGTTACATGGATCAAGGCACAGCAGATCAGATCCTTGCAAGCATTTCAACTATGCGAAAAGCCATGTTTACAAGCGACTGTATGCGTAGTTTCTTCATCATCGTTATTGGTTTTGCCATCCTGATGATATTCCGCGCAGGCAAGTTGAAACCCTCAGTTTTGGTTTCCTGCCTGACCGTTTTATGCTTGTTGGATATGTGGTCGGTCAATAAACGCTACTTGAACGATGAAATGTTCGTCAACCCAAGTCCCGCTGAACAGATGTTCCCCAAGACAGAGGCAGACGAGGTCATCCTGCAGGATCCATCGCTTTATTATCGCGTATTGAATCTGGCAGTCAACACCTTCAATGACAACAGTACGTCAACCTATCACAAAAGCATCGGTGGATACCATGCAGCAAAACTGCGTCGCTATCAGGAACTCATCGAGGCACACATTGCAAAGGAAAGTGCCTTGGCACAAAATGCTGCAGCAAACGTAGGAGGTGACATGACTCAGGTTAATGGAGACTCGCTTTACCCTGTCCTCAATATGCTTAACATGAAGTATATGATACTTCCCTTGAAGGACAATGGACACATCCCCATCCTGAATCCTCATGCCAACGGAAATGCTTGGTTTGTAGATAACATAAAGTATGTGGATAATGCAGATGACGAACTGTCTATGCTTGGTAGCATCAACACCAAAAGGATTGCTGTAGCCAACCAGAGTTTCCAAGGCATTTTGGGCGAGGCAAAAGCAGATTCGACTGCCCAAATCACACTTACTGCATACGAAGCTAACGAATTGGGATACGATGTGGAGTCAAAGCAAGGAGGAGTTGTGGTATTCTCTGAAATATACTATCCCGGCTGGAGTGCCACAATAGATGGTAATGAAGTAGAGATTGCACGAGTGGATTATGTACTTCGTGCCATTCGTATTGACGGAGGCAAGCATCACATTGTCCTGAAGTTTGATCCACAATCAGTTCATACCACCGACACCATTGCTTACATTGCACTCATCTTGCTGGCACTTATGCTGATAGGAGCAATTGCCTTACCAATTATTAAGGCAAAGAGGGAAGGCAAGAATAACGTAGAAAAGTAACTACTCGAAAAAAGTTAGTTCTCCATATCATTTAATCACGGATTACATGCCCTACAATTTGATTCGCATGTAATCCGTGATTTTTCATTGCATAAACCTTCTGCTTGATGTAATATGCTTAGTGCAAGATAAGAATTATCTTTGCAATATAAACCGAACAGCCCCAAAAATTGAGCCAATAATCCATCTGAAAAACAAACAAGATTAGGAAAGTAACAAAGTTTACCTATTGAAAGACATCCGAAATGACAATGTTTTTGACATCACAAAAAGAGAACTTACATAAGCCTTCTATTTCCCGTAATCATCCCGATATATTCCCGTAGGAATCCCGATACTTTCCCGAAGGAATCCTAAAACACATTAACACACAAGCCAAAATCAAAATCTGGAAAGTCTTATATCAATGATACACAAGGTATTACTGCACACCTCAAACTATTTGGGATTGCTACGTTTGCTTTTTCTTCGATACCAACCCTACAAAAGAATTACACCGATTTTGTCAAGAATGCTTCACCAGGCAATTTAGCGTTTAATAACAGAGCGGACAACAAACCACAAATGAGCACCAATGGCTGAAAGACGTCCATAATGGTGTGACATAATATGAAAGCGTTCTTTTAACGACTTTCGATGATTCTTTGTCGTAAGTCCTTCGTTCAAGTAATCCGTCAGGATAAGGTGGGTATTGACAATCTGAAGACGGCGTCTCTCTGCATATTTCAACAATCGGATGCACCAATCATAATCTGCCGAAAAACGATAATCCAAATTGTAACGATGCATACGGGCAATGTCTGTACGCACATAAAACGACTGATGGCAAACCAGCATGCCACTCAGGAAACTACGTGAGACAAGTTTCTCAGGAGCCTTCAAACGTCTATGGCGAACGAAATTCCCCTCATTGTCAACCAGATCGGTTTCACCATATACAACAGCAGGATTGACACCTCTATGTTCCCAGTCAATCTTCTGCACCAGTTCCTCTATCGTGTTGGGAGTATGCAGTTTGTCTCCAGCGTTTAAGAACACCAAATATTCGCCTTCAGCCATACCAATGGCCTTGTTCATGGCATCATAAAGACCCTTGTCTGGTTCTGAAAGGATGCGAATATTATGCAAGGGCTGTGTGTTGCGTTCCACATACTGACGAACCAACGATAACGTAGCATCCTTTGAACAGGCATCGATAAGTAGATGCTCAATACGAGGATAAGCTTGTGCCTCAACACTACGAAGCGTTCGTTCGAGCACTTTTCCGGCATTGTAGGTTACGGTTACTATGCTAATTAAAGGGTAAGTCTTTTTCATATTTATAGATAGACCTCTTCATAAAGGCGAGCCACACGGCCAGGGTTATACGTACGAGCCGCATACTGTGCTGCAGCTTTCGACAGACACTCCTGATGTTCAAGAACATACATAATGCCATCTGATAAGTCTTGAGCATTCTTTGTCTCAGCCAAATAACCATCAACCTCGTGATGAATCATCTCAGGGATGCCCCCCACCCTGAATCCCACACAAGGCGTGCCACAACTCATGGCCTCAACGATGGTGTTGGGCAGATTGTCCTGCAAAGAGGGAGTGACGAAAGCATCTACTGCCGAATACAGCAGAGCCATACTATGCTCGTCGGAGATATACGACAAGGAATGAAGCGGGTAAGGAAACATGCCGCTCATCTCTTCTGCCTTTTGTCCAACCACCACGATGCCAATCTTGTCATCCAGCTCCGGATGCCGTTGCTGAAGCAATCGACAGGCTTCTACAAGATAATCTATACCCTTACGCTTATCTGTGACCTTCATCGAACTGAAAAGCAGGAGCTTCTTGTCGTGAGGCAATCCATGGGCATCACGGGCTTTGAGTTTGTCAGTAGGGCAGAACACATTCTGATCGATTGTATTGGGGATGTGCACCACCTTGCAAGGCGGAATGGTACCATTCACCCTGTCCGACTCGCACCCTTTCAGCAAGGCACTCTTCTTAGCCAAATCGGCAATCCATTGGCTGCACCCCACAAAGGTAATGCGATTGACGAGGCGGTAGAGCTTCGTCTTCTTGTCAAACAACCTGTAGGACAAGTCCTTTTCCTTTCTCCCGTCCAGCAGATGACAATGATGGCAATGCTCCTGGAAACGCTCACATCCATCAGTATAGTGACAAATGCCCGTATAAGGCCATTGGTCGTGAAGCGTCCAGACGATGCGCTTGCCACTCTTTACAATCTTCTCAAGATCGCTCATAGAAAGAAATCCCTGGTTAACCCAATGAATATGAATCACATCCGCCCACTTAAACTCCTCCAGTTGTGTAATATCCGTACCCATGCTGGCAGTATCCATCTGCCAAAGGTTCTTCTTCCGGAATCGGTTATGCATCCAGATGAGAACCCTTTCCCAGACGAAATTCCACTTCAACCCGAATGTCTGCGGCAAGGCAGAAACCGTAAGCGAGTCGGTGTGCTTGATGCGCACCAACATCTTGGCCTTAATACCGTTTGCATTAAGGGCATCCATCAAACGGATGGCAGCTATAGCAGCACCACCCATTCTGTCCGAAGTGTTGACTATAAGTACATTCATATTCCAGGATTCCTAAGGTTCACACACCACGTCTTCTCTCAAAACCCTCTCGGTGGCCGAAAGGCTTGTCGCAAGCATCTTCACACCTCCCGTGGTAATGCCAACCTTTGAAAAACTTCGCAAAAATACGAAAATCCAAGGAAACGGCAAAATAAAACAGCCAAAAGGCAAATAAAAACAGCAAGAAGAATGAAGATTTATGAATTATTTTGTACCTTTGTTGACATATTGTATGTACACGCTACACATATTTATATTATGGAACAATACGTTGCACTTTTCCTTGACCGGAACCTGAACAAGGCACAGTTTGCCTTGAAGTATCTGGCGGCACAGATGACCGTGCGCCCAGTACATGTATATGCCTTCTTGAGAAACGGACGCGAGGAGAATGGCAACATTGCCGACAGAAAGACGGTGGCAAAACTGGCAGAGGTACGGCAATACCTGCAACAGTCAAAGCTTACGTTTGAGGCTATACAGATAACCGGAAGTTTTGATTTTGAAGAGATTACGCAGACAAAGCCCACGGAGGAATGCATCGATGCCCTGAGCCAGCGCTACAGGTCGGAAGGAAAGGACCCACACATCATCGTGCTCGAAGACGGCATCTGCAAGAGTCCCTGGACATTGGATGAGAACTAACACACACAGACAACCATGGTAGTAGCTGTTCTTCTTGCCGGAGGTAGTGGTTCGAGAATGGGTGGAGACCGCCCCAAACAGTTTCTCGAAGTAAAGGGAAAGACCATTCTGGAATGGACCATCGAGGCGTTTCATCAGCATCCTGGCATTGATGAGATTGCCATCGTGAGCCGTGCCGACAGTATGGAGGAAGTACGTCGGTTGGCACTGCCCTACCCTAAGGTTCGACGCATACTCAAGGGAGGGAAAGAGCGCTATGACAGCAGTTTGGCCGCCATCAGCGCCTACGAGGACGACGAATGCCGCATATTGCTTCACGACGCAGTACGTCCGCTGGTCAGCCAGCGCATCATCACCGACTGCATCGAGGCCCTGAACCGCTATCAGGCCGTTGATGTAGCCATCCCAAGTACCGACACCATCATCGAGGTCAACGAGGAGGGCACAATCAACCGCATTCCTGTACGCTCCACCCTGCGCAACGTGCAGACACCTCAGGGATTTCATCGAGGTACCATCCGCAAGGCCTATGAGATTGCACTTCAGGACCCGAACTTCCAAACCACCGACGATTGTGGAGTGGTATTCCGCTATCTTCCCGAAACGCCTATCTGCGTGGTGGAGGGTGACACCAGAAACATAAAGATCACCTACCCACAGGATCTGACTTTGCTGAAAGAATAGCACCCGAAAACCTCCTACCTGCTCATTACCATACCCCGATGTTCCTCCACAATTCTCCACAAAATCGTGTAGGATCCTCGTGTGCACCTTGAGTGCTGCGTGTAGAAATAAAACACCCAAAATAGCATAAAAAGTGCAGAATATAGCATCTTCACATAGCAACTCGCCATAATTGATGCGATTTTTATGGCATTTTGTTTGGCGGATTACGAAGAAATTACTATCTTTATCCCCGATAATGCGTGAAAAAACATATTTTAGCAATCATAAATTTAATACATACTATATGGAAAAGATTCAAGAACTCACAGACAAGATTTACCGTGAAGGCGTTGAGAAAGGCCAAGCCGAAGCCGCCCGACTGGTAGAAGAAGCTAAGGCAGAGGCTGCAAAAATCATCGCCCAGGCCAAGGAGCAAGCAGAAGCCATTGAAGCTGGCGCACAGAAAAAAGCTGCCGAGATGGATGCTGGCACCAAGGGAGAGTTGAAGCTGTACACCAGCCAGGCACTTAACGCATTAAAGAGTGAAATTGCCAACGTCATGTCGGGCAACATTGTCAAGGAGGCCGTAGCAGGACTCACCACCGACAAGGATTTCCTCGGACAGTTTGCCGTAACCCTGGCAAGCAAATGGAGCGATAACGAGCCCATCGTCATCAGCACCGCCGATGCCGAAAGCCTGAAGGCTTACTTCGCTGCAAAGGCTAAGGATTTGCTCGACAAGGGTGTAACCATCGAGCAGGTTAACGGCAAGAGCACACTTTTCTCTATCGGTCCTGCCGACGGAAGTTACCGAGTGAATTTCGGAGAGGAAGAGTTCGAGACATACTTCAAGAACTTCCTGCGCCCCCAACTCATCGAAATGCTTTTCTAATCTGATACACAACATACAATTCGCAATTGCATAACACACCCAATTGGCTAACTATAGCATAGCTCAAATTGAACATGCCTACACATTATAAATATAAAAAGGAATTGTGGCTTGTGAATCGCGACTTGTGAATTATGAATTAATCTGATTATGGGAAATTACTATTGTTTGATGACGGGCTCTCCACTCTTGAAGATGGGAGGCGAGAAACCAGCAATCAGCACCCAGAACATACGCTTGCAACTCGAGGACGAGATGTCTGACAAGGACCGCAAGGTCATCGACACCTTCTTCCTGAAGTTTGACGCCCTGAACGTAGGACGCCTGTTGCAAAACCAAGAGGCCAAGCTTGATGAGCGTGGACTCTTTAGCCGTGAGGTGCTGAACGAGCTCCTGCAAGGCGAGGCTGCTCCTGGCTTCCTGACAGGCGACGTGCCTCAGTTCCTCAAGGACTTTGTAGCCGCATATCCCGAGGCAAGCAAGCAACCCGGATTCTTTGTGGACGATGCAGCTATGCTCGCCTATTACGACTACGCTCGCAAAATAAAGAATGAGCAGGTGGCCGAGTGGTTTGAACTTAGCTACAACGTGCAATGCATCATGACGGCTCTGATTGCCCGAAAAAACGGATGGAACGTGGCCGACTACCTGAAGGGAAATGGCGAGGTGTGCGACTTGCTGCGCGAGAACAACACCGCCGACTTCGGATTGAGCGTCAAACTCGACTATATGAGTCAGCTGGCACAGATTGCCGAACTGACCGACCCCGTGGAGAAGGAGAGACAACTGGATGCCTTCAAATGGAAATGGCTCGACGAGCAAACCTTCTTCGACGGATTCAGCGTGTTTGCCGTATTTGCCTACCTGTCTCGCCTTGAGATGCTTGAGCGATGGTCGCTCCTCGACCCCGAACAAGGCAAAGCCAAGTTCGAGGAGATTGTGGAGAACCTGCGCAGCGAGGCTAAGGTGCCCGAAGAGTTCAGGGCAACCAATCCCTACAACAAAACGGCTAATGAGTAAAACTAATCTGAGAATAAACAAAATCTAAATACAAAATGACAAAAGGAACTGTTAGTGGCGTAATTGCCAATATGGTGACCCTCCGCGTTGACGGAGCTGTGAGCCAGGGCGAGATTTGCTACATCGAAACGGGCGGTGACCGTCTGATGGCCGAGGTCATCAAGGTGCTGGGTCAGGACGTATATGTGCAGGTTTTCGAAAGCACACGCGGACTGAAGGTGGGCGCCAATGCCGATTTCACTGGCCACATGCTTGAGGTTCAGCTGGGCCCCGGTATGTTGAGCAAGAACTATGATGGTTTGCAGAACGACCTCGACAAGATGGATGGCGTATTCCTGAAGCGTGGTCAGTACACCAATCCTCTCGACGATGACCGTCTGTGGGACTTCACTCCCATTGCAAAGGTGGGCGACAAGGTGCAGCAAAGCGACTGGCTGGGTCAGGTTGAAGAGAACCATCAGCCCCTGAAGATTATGGCTCCCTTCCAGATGAAGGGTACTGCTACCGTAAAGAGCATCGCTCCTGCCGGTCAATATAAGATTAAGGACGTTATGGCTGTGCTTACCGACGAGCAGGGCAACGACATCGAGGTCAACATGATTCAGCATTGGCCTGTGAAGTTTGCTATGACCAACTACAAGTCAAAGCCCCGTCCATTCAAGTTGCTCGAAACGGGTGTCCGCACCATCGATACCTTCAACCCCATCGTAGAGGGTGGTACAGGCTTCATCCCTGGTCCTTTCGGTACGGGTAAGACTGTGCTCCAGCATGCCATCTCAAAGCAGGCCGAGGCCGACATCGTAATCATCGCTGCCTGCGGTGAGCGTGCCAATGAGGTTGTGGAAATCTTCACCGAGTTCCCCGAACTTGTTGACCCCCACACCGGTCGTCAGCTGATGGAGCGTACCATCATCATCGCCAATACTTCAAACATGCCCGTGGCTGCCCGTGAGGCTTCAGTTTACACCGCCATGACCATGGCCGAGTACTATCGCTCAATGGGTCTTCGCGTGCTGTTGATGGCCGACTCAACCTCTCGTTGGGCACAGGCTCTTCGTGAGATGTCAAACCGTATGGAGGAGTTGCCTGGACCTGATGCGTTCCCCATGGACCTCGGTGCCTTGATCAGTAACTTCTACGGCCGTGCCGGATATGTTTACCTGAACAACGGCGAGGTGGGCTCTATCACCTTCCTGGGTACCGTGTCTCCCGCCGGTGGTAACCTGAAGGAGCCTGTAACCGAGAACACCAAGAAGGTAGCACGATGCTTCTATGGATTGGAGCAGGACCGTGCCGACAAGAAGCGCTATCCCGCTGTCAACCCCATCGACTCTTACTCAAAATATCTTGAATATCCTGAGTTTGCAGAGTACATCAAGGGGCACATCAACGATGCATGGATTCCCAAGGTGCTCGACCTCAAGACCCGTATGCTCCGTGGTAAGGAGATTGCCGAGCAGATCAACATTCTTGGTGATGATGGTGTACCCGTTGAATACCACGTTACATTCTGGAAGTCAGAGGTTATCGACTTCGTCATCCTGCAGCAGGATGCCTTCGATGAGGTAGATGCAGTTACACCTCTTGCACGTCAGGAGGAAATCCTGAACCTGGTAACGACTATCTGCGAGAAGGAGTACGAGTTCAACAATTTCCAGGAGGTAGTTGACTTCTTCAAGAAGCTCATCAACATCTGCAAGCAGATGAACTACACCGAATATAAGAGCGAACAGTACAATGCTTACGTAGCTCAGATTAAGGATTTGATTAAGTAATAACCTCAAAACCTTAGAAATAATGGCAACAGCATTTCAAAAAGTATATACAACGATAAGCCAGATTACCAAGGCCACCTGCTCACTCAAGGCAAAGGGCGTAGGTTATGACGAACTGGCTACCATCAACGGCAAGCTTGCCCAGGTGGTAAAGATTATGGGTGATGAAGTCACCTTGCAGGTATTTGAAGGCACGGGTGGTATTCCCACCAATGCCGAGGTAGTTTTCTTGGGCAAGGCTCCTTCCCTGAAGGTGAGCGACCAGTTGGCTGGACGCTTCTTCAACGCCTATGGTCACCCCATTGATGGCGGTCCCGAAATCGAAGGCAAGGAAGTAGAGATTGGTGGTCCTTCGGTAAACCCCGTTCGTCGTAAGCAGCCCAGCGAACTCATCGCTACCGGTATTGCTGGTATCGACTTGAACAACACGCTGGTATCTGGCCAGAAGATTCCCTTCTTCGCCGACCCCGACCAGCCTTTCAATGAGGTTATGGCTATGGTGGCCATGCGTGCCAAGGCCGACAAGATCATTCTGGGTGGTATGGGTATGACCAACGATGACTACTACTTCTTCCGCAACACATTCTCTAACGCAGGTGCTCTTGACCGTATCATCTCGTTCATCAACACCACCGAGGACCCTGCCGTTGAGCGTCTGCTGGTTCCCGACATGGCTTTGACCGCTGCCGAGTATTTCGCTGTTGAAAAGAACGAGAAGGTATTGGTGCTGCTTACTGATATGACCTCGTATGCCGACTCTCTGGCTATCGTGTCAAACCGTATGGACCAGATTCCCTCTAAGGACTCCATGCCCGGTTCGCTCTATTCCGACCTGGCTAAGATCTACGAGAAGGCTGTTCAGTTCCCCGAGAGCGTGGGCGGTGGTTCTATCACCATCATTGCCGTAACCACTCTGAGTGGAGGTGACATCACGCATGCCGTACCCGATAATACTGGTTACATTACAGAGGGTCAGCTCTATTTGCGTCGTGATAGCGACGTAGGTAAGGTCATCGTCGATCCCTTCCGTTCATTGTCACGTCTGAAGCAGCTTGTGGCTGGTAAGAAGACACGTAAGGACCATTCACAGGTAATGAATGCTGCCATCCGTCTTTACGCCGATGCTGCCAACGCCAAGACCAAGTTGGAGAACGGTTTCGACCTGACCGACTACGACAACCGTTGCTTGGACTTCGCCAAGGACTATTCTGCTAAATTGCTGGCTATCGATGTCAACCTCAATACCGAAGAGATGCTCGACGTGACATGGACACTGTTCCGCAAGTACTTCAAGCTCGAGGAGGTTAACATCAAGAAGGAGTTCACGGATATTTACTGGAAGTAATTTAAAATGGCAATAAAGTTTCAATATAACAAGACTTCGCTTCAGCAACTTGAGAAGAACCTCAAAATGCGTCAGCGCACCTTGCCCATCATCAAGAGCAAGGAGACGGCGCTGCGCCTTGAGGTAAAGAAGTGCAAGGAGGAAGCCGAGGAACTGGATCGCAAGCTACGCGAGCAAATTGGTGGCTACGAGACGATGTACGCCCTCTGGGGCGAATTCGACACCTCGTTGGTTGCCCTGCGCGACGTAGAACTCGACGTCAAGAAGATTGCTGGCGTGCGCGTTCCCATCCTCAAGGCTATTCGTCTGGAGGCACGTCCATTCGGACTCTTCAGCGCCCCCAAATGGTACTTCGACGGAATCAAGCTACTTGAAGGTCTTGCTAAAACTGCCGTTGAACATGAGTTTGTGCAAGCCAAATTGCAGTTGCTCGAACATGCACGTAAGAAGACCACCCAGAAGGTGAACCTCTTCGAAAAGGTGCAGATTCCTGGTTTCCAGGAGGCAGTTCGCAAGATTAAGCGATTTATGGAGGACGAAGAGAACCTGAGCAAGTCAAGCCAGAAGATTCTGAAGTCACTCCAGGAAAAGAGAAAGGAGGCCGAGGCATGATCGTAAAGATGCAAAAACTCACCGCGCTGGTTTACCACCGCGAATATGATGCCTTCCTCAGTCAGCTCCAGGAGTTGGGAGTGGTACACATCCAAGCCGCTCAAGAGGGCACTCCAGAACCCGACAGCGAGTTGGCACGTCAGATGGAACTCAGCAAGCGTGCCGATGCCATTATGGCTAAACTGGCTCCTTCGGGCGAGGTTACCGCTAAGGCAAGCAGCGAGGAGGCAGAGGCACTCGTCAACGAGGCTGAGGGACTGCTCTCAAAGCAGGCAACGCTTGAAGCAGAGGAGAAGGACTTGCAACAGCAAGTGTCTGCCACAACTACTTGGGGCGAATACGACGTGGAGCGCGTCAATCAGCTCTTGCAGATTGGCTACCAGATGCAGTTCTGGACCTGTATAGCCAAGAGCTTTGAGCTGGTCAGCCACTCTGACGAGCAGGCATACGCATTCCCCATTGCACAGAATGGTGCCATGATGTATTTCGTCACGGTTAGTCCTGCAGACCATACCCCTCAATTGGTGGATGCCACCTCGGTGGCAGCTCCTGCCGTGTCGCATAGCGAGGCCGTGGCATTACTTGAGCAGAACAAGAAGGCTCAACAAGAAGTCGAGGAACAAATCAAAGCATTTGTCACAGGCAAGATGTCTTACCTCAAGGACGCACAGAACAAGCTGACCAACAACATCAACTTGGCTCAAGTGGAACTCACCACAGCCACCGCAGCTGCCGACCACCTCATGGTGCTCGAAGGATGGGTTCCTACCGAGAGTGCAGACAAGGTGAACAGCTACATGGCTACGACCGGTGCATACTATGAGGTGCGAGAGCCACGTGCTGATGACAATGTGCCTATCAAACTGCGCAACAACTGGTTTGCCCGCAAGTTTGAGGTGCTGACCAGCATGTATGGTATGCCCGACTACAACGAGTGGGACCCCACACCCATCCTGGCACCCTTCTTCACCCTCTTCTTCGCCATCTGTATGGGTGATGCCGGTTATGGCATTATCATCCTGCTCTATGGCTTGTTAGAGAGCGCTGGAAAGGCAAGCAAGGTACCTATCGTAGGCGAGATGCTCAAGGGATGCGGACCTTTGGTTACCATCCTTGGTGCAGCTACCTTGATAGTAGGTCTTGCACTCGGCTCATTCTTCAGCTTGAACATTGCCGACATGGACTTCGTTCCAGAAGGCATGAAGAGCTACTATGCTTTCGTACAAGGCAACTTCCCAGGTCTGAACTTCACCTTCCAGATGGTTGGAGCACTCATCATTGGTGTATTCCACATTTGTCTGGCTCTGATTTTCAAGGCAATAGTTTATACTAAGAAAGAAGGTTTTGCCAATCAGCTGAGTTCATGGGGCTGGGTACTGCTTATCGTAGGCGGTATCATCACCGCAACCCTTTTTATGATGGGTTCACTCAGCCAGGACACCACCACCTACATCCTTATCGGAATTGGTGCTGTCAGCGCATTAGGCATCTTCTTACTTAACAATATGGGCAAGTTCAAGAAGAATCCCGTTGTGGCAGTCATCACAAACCCCTTGGCTGGTCTTTATGACACTTACAACATGGCCAGCGGTTTGATGGGTGATGTACTCTCTTACATTCGTCTCTACGCACTCTGTCTGGCAGGTGCCAAGTTGGGCGAGGCCTTTAACAACATTGGTGACATGATGCCCATCTATGGTGGCATCATCATCTACATCATTGGTCACGTACTCAACCTGTTGCTCTCTGCCATCTCAGCATTCGTTCACCCCTTGCGTCTGAACTTCGTAGAGTATTTCAAGAATCTCGGTTACAACGGTTTGGGTACAACCTACAAACCCTTCGAGAAGAAAAAAGATTAAACGATTAATTGAAGTTTAGACTAAAGATTGAGACTTTAAAAGAAAGAGGTTAAATGAACAGAAGTCTAAAAGACAAAAGTTAACAACACCTCTGCTATCCCCAAAGCAAACAAAGCAAAAAGGAGGATAAATTAGAGCCCAAGACATAGCCAAACGGCAATGATCAAAAAAAGTAAAAACAAAAAATAACAAATAAAATTAAATCATTATGGAACAGATTTTAGGTTATCTTGGTTTGGGTCTTATGTTGGCCCTTTCAGGAATTGGTAGTAGTTATGGTACCACTATCGCAGGTAACGCTGCAGAAGGTGCTTTGAAGGTTAACCCCAGCAAGGCTTCTGGTTACATGGTGCTCGCTGCACTTCCCGCTACTCAGGGTCTTTATGGTTTCATCGCATTCATGATGAACTGTACCGTAGATCTTTCTGCTGGTCACAATGGTGCTTTGATGTTTGGTCTTGGCATCGGTGTAGGTTTGGCATGCTTGCTCTCTGCCATCCGTCAGGGTAAGGTTTGTGCTGCTGGTATCCAGGGTGTGGCTCAGGGTCACGACGTTCAGTCAAAGACTATGATCTACGCAGCTCTTCCTGAGTTCTATGCTATTTTGGCATTGGTTGCTACCTTCCTCGTACAGTGGGACTAATAACCCTAAAGGAAATTCATTAACAATAAAAGGTGGAGCTTCGGCTCTGCCTTTTATTGCTTTTCTCATCCAAGAATAATATTTTCATCTAACAAAAAACATGGTTGATATTGCATTACAAATTGCCACAAAAGCACACGAAGGACAAACCGACAGAGATGGTGAGGCCTATATTCTACATCCTTTGACAGTAGGGTTAATGGGACGCACCGACGAAGAAAGGTGTGCCGGGTTCCTACACGATGTAATAGAGGACACATCTGTAACTGCCCAAGATCTTATTGACGCAGGTATATCTGAGAGCGTGGTAAATGCCTTGCAACAACTCACTCATGACAAAGAAACTCCCTACGATGAGTATGTTCAAAAAATCATCGATTCAAAGAATCCTATTGCACTAAGGGTTAAGTTCAACGATCTCACGCATAACTATGCTCGTGGAAAGGCTTACCCTGAACTGCAAGCCAAGCATGGCAAAGCACTTCAAAAAGTACAAAAGGCCATAGAAGAAATGGAGCGAACCACTCCCTTTCAACCTACACAAGGAACAGAAGTGGCTGTATTTGCTGCAGGATGCTTTTGGGGAGTGCAACATTACTTCGAAAGAAAGAAAGGCGTAATACGCAGCCTTGTAGGATATACAGGCGGAAAAGAGGAAAACCCTACCTATGAAATGGTTCGTCAACACAAAACAACACACGTAGAAGCTGTTTTGGTGGAGTTTGACCCAACCATCATAACCTATCGAGAACTTTGTATGCTCTTCTTCGAGATTCACGACCCAGCACAAAAAGACGGTCAAGGTCCCGACAAGGGTTCGCAATATCTAAGTGGAGTATTCTACACTTCAACGGAACAAGAAACCATTACGAATGAACTGGTTAGCATTCTTCGTGAAAAAGGGCATGAGGTAAATACCATGATACGTCCTCTTACCACATTCTGGACAGCAGAGAACTATCATCAGAACTACTACGAACATACTGGTGGCTCACCCTATTGCCACGTAAGAGTAAGGAAATTCTAACAAAAGTTTCACACCTTGATATGGAGGAGTTGATGGAAGTTAATTACACAAACAAATGAGAAAAACGAAAATGGACTTTTTCATACAGAGTTCACAAGAAGCACACAAACTTGATTTATCGAAAAGACAATCAGCGAGTTGCAAAAAACAGAGATAATGGTTTATAATAATTACCTACAACATACAAAATGAGAGGCAATGGGAGGCAGTTGCTGTTACATTCCTTCACGCTTCACTCACGGTGCACTCAGTGTGCGTTCACAAATCCGTGAAGAACTGTGAAGGAACATTGAGTGAAAGTAATGCGAAGGTAAAAGAAAATGGGGACTCTCCCTCCAGTTCTCCGTAATCGACCCGATACATTCCCGATATTAACCCGAATAAATCCCGAAGCATTTTTGGCCATTTTGATAAAAATAATAATGCCAACAATCTGTTTAACTCACACTTTAGTGTATCTACATGTACCAGGCTCAGACTAGTCCATGCTTACGCAACAAGTCGGTAAACTCATGATTCTTCAACCCCCAACGAGGTGCCACCAGAAGCTCTGCAGGTGAAGAAGAGACAAATCGTTCCAGTAAAATAGAAGGAGGCAATTGGGATGTATAGTCTTTCACAAGTTGAACATATTCTTCTACTTCTGGCACTTTCCAGGGTTTTCTTTCATATTCAAGAGCCATCTTAGTTCCCTTGATAACCTGCAACTGATGAAGTTTAAGGGTTGTGATAGGCAAAGAACCTATCAGACAAGCCTGACGCATGAGTTCATCATGACTCTCTGTAGGAAAACCAAGGATAATATGTACCCCCACCCTGATTCCACGAAGAGACGTAGCATTTATGGAATCAACTGACTGCTGCCAAGTGTGGCCACGGTTTATCCACCTCAACGTATCATCGTTAGCACTCTCTACCCCATACTCCACAATGAGAAAAGTACGCTTATTGAGTTCCGTAAGGTAATCAAGAAGTTCCATAGGCATACAATCGGGACGAGTGGCAATTACCAAGCCCACCACATCAGGTACAGCAAGGGCTTCCTCATAAAGCGAGATACAATGCTCAATGCTGGCATAAGTATTGGTATAGGCCTGGAAGTAGGCCAGATATTTCATACTAGGGTATTTCTTGGAGAAGAAAGCCTTGCCTTCCTCCAACTGTTGGGTGACACTCTTCTCGTTCTTGCAATACGAGGGATTAAAGGTTTGGTTATTACAATACGTACAACCACCTCGTCCCACCTTTCCATCACGATTAGGACAAGTAAAACCCGCGTTGAGGGTTATCTTTTGAACCTTACACCCCAACTGCTCCTTGAGCCATTCACCATACGCTATTCTCCCCATCCTGCTCGGTCCATGTTTCGATAGCCGATAGCTTCGGCAAGGTGAACAGAAGTAATGTGCTCGGCCCCATCAAGATCGGCTATGGTGCGAGATACACGCAGGATGCGGTCATAGGCACGAGCTGAAAGCTGAAAACGATTCATAGCCTGACGCAGAACCTCAGCATCCTCGGGCGAGGGAGTAGCAAACTCACGCATCAAACTGGGAGTCATCTGAGCATTACAATGGATTCCTTTGTAATTCCTATAACGCTCTTCCTGTATGCGACGAGCCTTAATGACACGCTCGCGAATAGTAGCGCTGCTCTCGCCTGGGGCAGAACGAGAAACCTGATCAAAGGTTAATGGCATAATCTCACATTGTATGTCGATGCGATCGAGCAAAGGACCCGAAATCTTGTTCAAATAACGAGTAATCTGTCCTGGAGTGCACACGCAATTCTTGAGCGGATGATTATAGTACCCGCAAGGACATGGGTTCATCGCTGCCACAAACTGGAAATTGCAAGGATAAGAAATGCTGTATTTCGCACGCGAGATATTGATGACCCGATCCTCCAAAGGCTGACGCAGAACCTCAAGCACACTTCTGTTAAACTCTGGCAGCTCATCCAGGAAAAGAATACCGTTGTGAGCCAGACTTATTTCGCCAGGCTGAGGATTAAGTCCTCCTCCGACAAGGGCTACAGGCGATATGGTGTGGTGAGGACTTCGAAAAGGACGCGTAGCAATGAGCGAAGTGTCGCTCTTCAAGCTACCTGCAATGGAGTGAATCTGCGTGGTTTCCAAACTTTCGCTCAACGAGAGAGGAGGCAAGATGCTGGGCAAACGCTTGGCCAACATACTCTTTCCGCTTCCGGGAGGTCCAACCATAATAATGTTATGACCACCAGCAGCAGCCACTTCAAAGGCTCGTTTTACGAATTCCTGTCCCTTTACATCAGAGAAGTCGTAATCGAATTTTGCCTGATGATCATAAAACTCACTACGTGTGTCCACTTCTGTGGGCTGAAGCATCCCTCCCCCATTCAGTAAGTCAACCACCTCACGAAGATTATGTGCCCCATATACCTTGACGTTGTTGACAACGGCTGCCTCACGCACATTCTGTATGGGCACAATAAGGCGCTCAAAGCCCATCGACCGGGCTTTGATGGCTACAGGCAAAGCACCACGGATAGGTTGAAGCGAACCATCAAGGCTCAACTCGCCCACCATCATAGTTGTTGGCAAAAGCTGAGGTGAAACGCTTCCTTCCGTCGTCATCATACCTATGGCCATAGGCAGATCGTAACCACTACCCTCCTTCTTGACATCGGCCGGAGCCATATTTATTGTCACGGAACGCATAGGAAAACTGAAGCCACTATTCTGTACAGCAGCCACAATACGTTCGTGGCTCTCCTTCACGGCATTGTCAGGCAATCCTACCAGCACAAAACGCATACCGGAAGTGACATTCACCTCCACGGTTACTGCTATGGCCTCCAATCCCTGCACAGCGGCACTAATTACCTTTACAAGCATGATAATAAAATTATAAGGTTATGGGAAACTCCAGTGATTAATTACTTGAAAGAGAATATTCTTACTTCATCTTATCTTCGAAATACTTACGAATGTCCTTCACGTCATAGCACACATATTCTATCTTGCCATCGCTACCTACAAGCACTATGAGAGGGACGCTGCGTACTCCCAGCAAACTGACAAACGAGCCGTTGAATCCCTGGTGGTCGAAGTATGTAGGGATGTGGTAAGACTTGTCGGGCATGTTTACATTCTTCAGTATCGTATCCACATCCAGACAATAGCCGAGCAACTCCAGTTCCGGGGCATGGTCCTCTTCCACCTTGCGTGCCTGCTCATCGCGCAGGTTTGCCAGTTCGCGATGTGTATAGCCCACATTTCCTTCCCAACCTGCCCAGAAATAAAGTGCAAGCATCTTGCCTTTGTAGTCTTTAAGCGAATGATGCACTGAGTCTGTCGTGACAAGTTCGAATGCGGGCATCTTGCCGCCGATGCTTAAGGTGTAGCGTTGCTGAATAAGACCGCCTAAAGTAGCCACCTGAGGGTCTTTTGGCAATGCCTTCGAAATGCAATCGAAGAGTCGCTGTGTGCTATCTGCCTTAACATCGTCGGGGATGATGAAATACTGTTCCAACAAGAACAGAGACACCTTGCTGGAGGGGTTCTCGCGAATGAACTGGGCAGCCGACTTACGCAATGACACCGTGTCGGTAGCCGTATTCTGCTGTCGGAACTGCGTATAGAGCTCGTTCTCCTCATTACCCGTCACATTCACATGCCACAAGTCCTGCACATCGCCCGTAATCTGGATGTCATCTCCTCCATGCGACCAGATTATAAGTTGCGACTGGTTGGGATAAATAATGCGAAAGGTAGCCGCTTCAGGCATGTCGCACATATACTTGAACTCTCCTTCCACTATGTGCAGCGTATCAACCGACATGATGGCTCCATCGGTACTGAGAATGAAAAAATCTCCTTGCTTAATGTTTGTGTACTTTCCGCTCAACCTCACCTGCCCCTTGGGTACTCCACAGGCATAAAGAAACAGACACACAAAAAACACAACGCTCGTCCTACAAAGTGCAGGACGAAGCGTGTATAGTGATATGTTATGTGAACGGAAAAAGCTCATCATACTAATTTGATAAAAGCGGATTCTGTAAACCACCTCCGGCATTACTTAGTCAGGAAACAACCTCATAACACTCAAACAAGCAAATTTACAGAACCCACCCAAGTCATAGTCTTACGCTACCGGGGCAATTACATGCCCCGTAGCCTTAAAACCATTTATTTTTTTACTTAGCCAAGCTTCTGATGGTGCTGGCAAACTTAGAAAACTCGAGGTCCTTGAGTGCACGCTGCACCAAAGAGGGATCCTTGGCAAAAGCATCGCGAAGACCAGCGCTGAGCAGATTAGCGTCGTTGGTACGAGCACCTACAATAGCCTTCAGATAGCTGGTGGTAGCATCAGCGTTCTCAATCTTGTCGAGTGTGTTGCGAGCACTTACATAATCCTTGTTGAGCAACTGAGCCAAAGCAGTCACGTTGCTCTTGGTGTCATGCAAGTTTGAAGCAGCCTGTACGTAGTTACCCTTAGCCAGGTTCACGGCACCCATCACGTCGTTGAAGATGTCGCTACCGCTACCCTTTGCCAGAAACATCTCAGCATCCTGCACCTTACCCTCGCCCAAGGCAATGAGCGACATGTTGGTGTTGGCCTGAGGAGCGTTGCTGTTGATGGCAAGTGCCTTCTGCAAGTACTGCTTAGCGGCAGCCTTGTCGCCCTTCTCATAGGCAATCTGAGCCAGGTTGTTGAAAGCACGGTAGTCAGAAGGATAGATCTGGGTGGTCTTGGTGTACCAAGCCTCCTTCTGTGAATTATTTGAGATCAGCATACCTGCACCATAGAGCAACTCCTCAACGCTGAGCTTAGATGCATCAGCACCAAACTGCTCTATAATCTGCTCGTCGCTACGACCAATCACATCGTAGTTCACAATCAGGCGAGCACGACGCAACTCAGGCATAATGCCCTCCTTGATGCCAGTGTAGATCTCGCTCATGTTCTTGATCTGCTGCTCACGCTGCTCGGGATCCTCGTACATTGACAACACGCGCAGAATAACCTGCTTGTCCTGCAGATTGCTGGCCGAAACGAGCTGTTGGAAACCTTCCCAGTCCTCAGCCGTAAACTTGGTGTTGATGTCTGCATCCATCTTAATCTTCTTCAGCTCCTTCTGCAAGTAGCCGGTACTTACGTCCTGACGCTTCTCTGCCAGACGCTCGTTGTAGTCGTAACGGCCATCAGGACTGGCATAGGCACTTACCTCGATGCTGCTCAGGGCACGGGTCTCCTCGTTGTCGTTGATCTCACGCAGGACGTTTACCAAATCCTTTATGCTAACCGACTCCAGCTCGCTGGTGCGGAGGTTAGCCTGAGCAATGAGGAACTTGATGTTAGCCTCTTGCTTCTGGGCAATCACACGCTGGAAAGCGTCGGGAGCAACCGATGCCTTTGAGCTGCTGAGTGCACGACCCAGCAACTGACTGGTGGCCAACACACCATAGCCAATCTTTACCTCGGGGATTGTCACAGTCTTCTTGCCCAACTTGGCATCAAACTGCAAGTAGAGGTCGCTCTGCAACATAGCGTCGGTGTATGCCCAATTGCTCTTCATTGAGTAGTTGCCACCCACCTTGTACTGAATGGTGGTAGCATTACCCTGTACCTTTTCGCCCTGGAAGGTAGCACTCTGTCCCTGAGCCTCTCCACCCTCGTACTTCAGCACGGGAGTAACGGTCACCACGGCCTTCTTCTTCATGTACTTAGCGGGGAAGTTGCCAAAAACAGTTGCAGGTACCTCACCGCTAATAGCTTCAAGTGGAGTTGGATTAACGGTAAAGTAATCGGGAGACAAGGGACCCAGCTTTGAGCAACTTGTCAGCATTGCGACGCTACCGGCCGCAAGCCATAAAACGTTCTTTTTCATAAGAGTAATATTTTAGTATTTTTTTCCTTAGCTGACACAAGCCTATGCACGTGTACATTATAACATTATGCAAAAGCGACCGCAAAGATACACTTTTTTTGCGACACTACCAAATTTTACCAGCTACGAAAATCGCCTAAACGACAATTTATTCAACTTTCGCAAACTTGAAGCTTGCTTACCTTGGCAAATAACTCTGCATTATTCTGTTACTGGCACTTTCTCCAGACAGCCAAAGTCGCACAAACCATCAGCTTAAAGACATGCCAGCACGCAATACAAAAAGGATGAAACCACAAGAACAAGCACCTCTTCGAGACGACATTCTCCCAAGGTTCATTTGTTCTCATTTTTCTTCCCCGATAGCTTTCCCGATACATTCCCGATACATTCCCGATATCAACCCGTTACATTCCCGATACAATCCCGTAGGATGCCAACCCGAAGGAAATGGATGTCTTGGGGATAATCCCCTCATTCGCTTGTAAATAAATCAGACTCTCTTCCTCAGATTTTTCAAGCACAAGGACCATCTCGCTTACAAGAAATGAATAGCACCCTTGCTTTGACTCACTGAAAGTGCAAGGGTGCAGGTTGTTGGTGGAGTATGAGTCCTTTATAGAACGACGTACTCCTTTGGCTTGAAATTATCCTCCATGCACCAAACGTGTGCCTTGCCATGTTTCATACAGAATACTTTGAGAAAGCTGAAGAAAGCCTCGTCACCCTGCTGCTCGCGCCACGGCAGAAGGAACTTCCTTGTTGGGTGGTTGACGATTTCTTCCTTAATACTCATGTCTTCAACAAGTTCGAAAAACTATGCACTCATAACTATGAACTATGGACTACAAAATCACGAACTATGACGGCAGGCCATGCTATCAAGCACAGGCTTTCACTAGTGACCCGATATTTGGGGCATGTATTTACCCTTGCGAGGATTTAATGTTGCGGGGATGGTGCAACAGAATCTCCTCACGAAGACGTGAACGGTCAATATGCGTATAAATCTCGGTGGTGGAAATACTCTCATGCCCCAACATTGTTTGAATGGCACGCAAATTGGCGCCACCCTCAAGGAGGTGAGTGGCAAAACTATGACGGAAAGTATGGGGGGAAATGCTCTTGGAGATGCCCGCCAAACCTGCCAACTGCTTGATGCGAACAAAGAGGGTGATGCGGCTTAGCTTTGTGCCACGACGCATAGAGACGAAAACATAATCTTCATGCCCCTTCTTGATGACAAGTTCGCGACGCTGCTCAAACCAACGTCGAATCTCTTCTACGGCACGGCTGGAGATGGGCACAATGCGCTCCTTATTACCCTTACCCTTTACCCTCACGAAACCTTCCTCAAGATACAAGTTGCTGATGAGCAACTCGCATAACTCACTCACACGCAAACCACAGCTGTAAAGGGTTTCTATGATAGCCAGGTCGCGCTGGTATTCGCGCATCTCCGGGTCGATGGCCTGCTCTATGGCATCAATCTCAGCCACAGAGAGTACCTCCGGGAGGTGCTTGCCAATGTTGGGTGACACCAGCAGTTCGGTGGGGTCGGTAGGAACCTCACCTTCGAGAGCAAGAAAACGATAGAACGAGCGCACCCCACTCAGCACTCTGCCCAGAGAACGGGCACCTATGCCAAGATCGCGCATGGTACCGGCAAAACGGTCGAGCTGATCGAGCGTAATGGTACGAAAATCAATGCCTTCGTCATCCATATAACTGACCAGTTTTTGAAGATCAAGCATATAGTTCTCGAAGGTGTTCTTGCTGAAGTTACGTTCCAGACGCAAATACTTTTCATAAGCACTCACGATATTCCCAGGAACACTATGACCCACTATTTCAACTTTCATGTCGCTATATTTTCGGGGATTTACAAGCAGTTTTTTTTTATTATTATGTAGATTGTGAATTATTCTTCGTATCTTTGCGCAAAATTATACATTTCCTTGAACAAAAACAAGAAAAGGAATGAAAAAGATACAAATAATCAATGGTCCCAACTTGAACCTGTTGGGCAAACGTGAGCCCGGGATTTATGGCAACCAGGGCTTCGAACCTTATTTGGAAGCGCTTCGCAAACGCTATCCTGAAGCACAGATTGAATACCTGCAGAGCAACCATGAGGGCGACCTCATCGACTGCATCCATCGTGTAGGTTTCGACTTCGACGGAATTGTACTCAACGCCGGTGCCTACACTCACACCAGCGTGGCTTTGCTCGATGCTATCAAAGCCGTCAACACATCCGTCATCGAGGTTCATATCAGCAATGTGCACCAACGCGAGGAATTCCGCCACAAGAGCATGATCAGCGCAGGATGCAAAGGCGTGATATGCGGATTTGGCCTCGACAGCTACCGACTGGCCGTAGAGCACCTCATCAACGGATAAGCGAACACCCAGCCAAGGCAAGAGAAGCTATGACCAAGTTCAAAGGAACCAGTCAACTGTACAAAGCCACCGCTATCCCCGAACCGTCGGCAACGGGAGGAGAGGACTTGATGGAAGAGTACATCAAGAAGCACATCGACGAGGAGGGAGAATACCTACATGCCCTTTGGCGCGACACGCAGCTACGACTGTCGTATGGACAAATGGCCAGCGGTCACATCCAAGGCAGGTTGCTCAAAATGCTGGTACGCATGATAAGGCCCCAGCGCGTGCTGGAGCTCGGCACATTCAGCGGATACTCAGCCCTCTCAATGGCAGAAGGGATGGAGCCGGGAAGCGAACTACACACCTTCGAGATATTCGATGAACAGGAGGATTTTCTTCGACCCTGGTTTGAGAACAGTGCCTTCAGCGACCGTATCCACTTGCACATAGGCGACGCGCTCCAACTGGTTCCGCAGATGGATATTGAGTGGGACCTTGCCTTCATCGATGCAGACAAGCGCGAATACGTGGCGTACTACGAGATGGTACTTCCCCGATTGAAACCGGGTGGCTACATCATCGCCGACAACACCCTTTGGTATGGTCGGGTCATCGAGACCAATACCCGCGAAAGCGACAAACAGACTTTGGGCATCAAGGAATTCAACGACCTTGTGGCCAACGATGACAGAGTAGAGAAAGTGATTGTGCCCGTAAGAGACGGGCTAACATTAATTCGGAAAAAAGATGGAAACAACAAGACAGAATAAAATTGCCCGCCTCATTCAGAAAGAATTGAGCGAGGTATTTCAACTTCAAACCCGTCAGATGAAAGGTGTACTGGTTAGCGTCAGCAACTGCCGTATCAGTCCCGACCTCAGCATCTGCCGCGTTTATCTCAGCGTATTTCCCAGCAACAAGGCCGAGGAAATCGTCAGCAACATCAATGCCAACCAAAAGCAGGTACGCTTTGAACTGGGTCAGCGTGTGCGCTTCCAGTTGCGCATCATCCCCGAACTGAAGTTCTTTGTCGATGACTCGCTCGACTACGTGGAGCACATCGACGAACTGCTGAAGAAGTAATGCGTACAGGTTTCGCAAGCTCAACTTACGGAAGTTATGCACCATTGGTGCGGAAGCCAGAGGACAAATCCAGAATAAAAGAAAAGAACTAAAAAACATAAAGACAAACAAAGGGCAAAGCAAGAATCCATGAATTATGAATTGTTCATAGCTAAGCGTTATCTCTTCTCCAAGAAGAGTCATCACGCCATCAACATCATATCGGGCATTGCGGTATGTGGCGTTGCCATTACCACCATGGCCTTGGTGTGCACGCTTAGCGTATTCAACGGATTCCAGGACTTAGTGGCCGACCTCTTTACTGCCTTCGACCCCGAGATTGAGGTTACACTCAACGAAGGACGCATCCTGGCCGCAGACGACCCATCGCTCGAAAAGCTGAAGAAACTCGACTGCATAGATGCCTATACCGAATGCGTAGAGGGACAGGCCTTGGTGGTGCAAGGCAAGCATCAACTTGTAGTCACCCTGCGAGGTGTAGAGGAAAACTTCCTAGAGCAGACAAATACCGACGAACTGTTTTACGGTGACGGAGAATTTGTGCTTCGCAACGACACTTGCGACTATGGCATACTCGGCATTCAGTTAGCAGGAAAAATGGGTTTACAAGCCTCTTTCGAAGAACCCATCACCATCTATGCACCCAAGAAAGGTGAGAGAGTGAACATGGGCAATCCCCTGAGCAGTTTCAACCAAGACCACCTGTATTCGCCAGGCATTGTATTTATGGTAAAACAAGCCAAATATGACGCCAACTACATCATGACCTCTATAGGTTTTGCACGTCGAATACTCGATGCGCAGGGACAAGTCACCGCCATCCACCTTCGCGTGAAGGATGAGGTAAGCATAGCAAGCGCAAAGAATCAGATTAAAGAAACACTTGGCGAGCGCTTCGTCGTCAAGGACAGATACGAACAGCAGGACGAGGTGTTCCACATCATGCGCATCGAGAAACTCATAGCCTACGTATTCCTTACCTTCATCCTGCTTGTGGCTTGCTTCAACATCATTGGTTCGCTGTCGATGCTGATGATTGACAAGAAAGCCGATGTGATGACTCTGCGAAACCTTGGAGCCACAAACAAGCAAATCAGTCACATCTTTTCCTTTGAGGGACGTATGATAAGCGCAGCCGGAGCCGTATTCGGCATCGTGATAGGATTGCTTCTCTGCTGGGCACAGCAGGAGTTTGGCCTCATCACCATGGGCGACACAGAGGGAAGCTTCATCATCGAAGCCTACCCCGTCAGCATTCATCCACTCGACATTGTGCTGGTATTCGTCACCGTGCTCATAGTGGGATGGATAGCTGTATGGTATCCAGTAAGGTATCTGAGCAAGAAGATACTATAATGAATTAGAATCTGTCCCCCTTCTCACATCCGCTCTACGTAATACTGAAGCCTGCAGGAGCACATTGCAACCTGGCTTGCAAGTATTGCTACTACCTGGAGAAGCAAGCTCTATACCAGAACGAGCAAAAACACATGATGAGCGAAGAACTGTTGGAACGTTTCATCAAACAGTACATCGAAGCTCAGACATCACCCTACATCCAGTTCAAATGGCACGGAGGAGAAGCCTTGCTTCGACCTATCTTGTTCTATCAGAAAGCCATAAGGTGGCAGCAACAGTATGGCAAAGGAAGACACATTGACAACTCCTACAGACCAACGGAACCCTCCTTACAACGGAATGGGCAAAGTTTCTGCACGAAAACAATTGGCTTGTGGGAGTCAGCATAGATGGTCCACAAGTGTTTCACGACAAATACCAGCTCAACAAGATGGGAGGGGCTTCGTGGACAAAGGTGATGCATGGCATCGACATACTGAACAAGCATCAAGTGGAATGGAACGCAATGGCCGTTGTCAACAACTACAACGCAGATTATCCGCCTGACTTTTACCACTTCTTCAGGGACTATACTGAACTGCCGATATTTGCAGTTAGTTTACCCCTATTGTGGAAACTACTACCATACCAGACAAGCCAAACCAATACTGCGACCACTTTGTCTCGCCAGAGCATCTACTTGGAAACATCCGGCAACAAACGCTTTACGAACTCATGAGTGGAGAGAAGCAGCAAGCATTTGCCCACATCAAATCGGAATGCCTTCCCACACAATGCATCGAATGCAAATGGCTCTTTGCATGCCACGGAGAATGCCCCAAAAACCGAATCGTTTCTCCCATATCCAATAGCATTGAGATAGAAAAAAGAGGATTCGTTCCACGCATCAACTTTCTATGCAAAGGCTACCAGCAATTCTTTCAGCATGCAGCTCCCTATATGGACTTCATGAAACAGCAGTTGCTCAACAACAATCCTCCAAGCCTCATCATGCAATATCTAAGCGAAAAGGAACGATGACGAAAATAGCAGTGCAGAACAGACTTAGAGCAGACTTATTGCAGACGTAGAGCAGACGCAAAGCAGACGTAGAGCAGACGTAGAGTAGACTTATTGCAAACTAAAAAAGGGAAAGAATAAGTAATGTTTTTTTACGCATCATTGCACACGGGTCAGGCAGAAACAGCATGAACTCCATAAACCCATAAAACAGAAATATGCAGTCAGGAGGGGTACCTGCTGCACATTCTTGCGTTAGTCCTTGTTTGACTAATGAGAGTGTGGCTCACTTCAGACCAACACCAAAAGATAAATATATATATTGATTGTTAATGTTTCTTGTTTTCGACTGCAAAGGTACGGATTCTACACAAGAAACACTTGTACGATATGCGCAAAGATATGCACAAATGGCGCAAAAGATAGTAATATTTGGAAATGACCAAATATTACTAATCCTTAACTTCCTCAAAATCTACATATTCACCTTCTTCGTCTGCAAAAACCTTCTTTTTGGGTTTAGAAGACGACTGAAAAGTTTCATCACGATAAACTCCAGCACCACGATGCTGTTGCTGCTGCGAATTACGTCCTTGGGAAGTTTGTTGCCCACGACCATTTCGCATCACCTTACGTATCTGCCACCACAGGCGCAGTCCGCCCATGATCGCCAAAACGAAGATAAAAAGAAAAAAATGCAATAAACAACCCACAACACCTACTAATTAGAATATGTAAAAAAATAATCTTGGATTCACAATGCAAACTAATGGAACTGAAAACATGCGGAAACTATCAACGAGCATGCATGACAGCTATTCAAAACAGCTTCTTTGCAATATTGCAAACTATATACCATGCAATAATAGCGGCGAAGCAAGAGTACCCAAGCAAGAAACATGGAATACAACCTAACAAGAAGATGAACCTAATGGAATTATCCTTCCAGGAAAGGTTTTTGAACTTCAAGGCAAACAAAGGTAGCTCTGCTATCAGCAGATAACTCAGAACCAGCATACCCGCAAAGACCCATACTGCTCCCATAGGAAGGCTTACCAACCAGTCATGTTGTCCCAGCACCAAAGAACCCCAGAACAAAGCATTGGCAGGAGTAGGAACGCCGATGAAAGAACTCGTTTGGCGTTCGTCAAGGTTGAACTTGGCCAATCGCAACGCAGAGAAGGCTGCCATCACAAATGCCACATAAGGGAAATAAGGCTGTACAGAACTCAAAAACTCTGGGTATTGCAGTTCCTTGAACATCGAAAAGAGTATGGCAGAGGGAGCCACGCCAAAAGTAACCACATCGGCAAGGGAGTCAAGCTCCTTGCCAATAGGGGAAGAAACATGCAGCAAGCGTGCAGTCATTCCATCAAAGAAATCGAAAGTAGCACCCAGAACTATCATGACTACCGCCATAAAATAGTTTCCCTGGAAAGCAAACATTATTGCCATGCAACCACTTATCAAGTTGCAGCATGTTATAGTGTTAGGAATATGCTTCTTCATATCGCATAGCTAAAATTCAACATTTCCACATTATCTGTCAAAACATCAACAACGCGAATAGTGAATTGAAATCATGAATTGCTTATAGTTTTGCCAATATGGTTTCGTTACCCGTAGTTCGTTGATCCATCTTCACAAGTACTTTCGTGCCCAAGGGAAGATAGGTATCCACACGTGAACCCAACTTGATGAAACCAAGATGATCGTCAATATCGCACACATCGCCCACTTGGGTATAGGTAACAATACGACGAGCCACAGCACCAGCAATCTGGCGAACCAGGATGTCGGTTCCCTGAGGGGTGGTAATTACTGTCGTGGCACGTTCATTCTCCTCGCTTGCCTTAGGCAACCAGGCACGATGGAAATTGCCGTCGTGATGACGGGTGTATTTTACGGTTCCATCAACGGGAACCCAGTTAGCATGTACATTGGTCACACTCATAAAGATGCTGACCATAATACGACGATCATGAAAGAATTCCTTCTCCTCAACCTCTTCTATACATACAATCTTACCATCAGCAGGAGCGACAACCACCCCTGTGGTATCCTCTTCGAAATGACGAGGAGGACAACGGAAGAAATTCAGCACAACAAGATACAACGTACCAGTAATGGCCAAAACTATATAGAAGGGAATAAGCGTCCACTGGTAGTGGTACGACATCTCAAACAGGAGCATATTGAGCAAAGCCACAGCCACTCCACCTATGACAAGTGTATGTGTGCCTTCACGATGTAGTTTTATCTTTTTGCTTAATTTACGAAGTCTTTTTCCCATTGTAAAGTGGTATTGTTTGGTTGTTGAACGACCATAATTCACGGCAAAGATACAATTTTTATATTAATAAATGATAAAGAAAAGGTATAAAAATTAAATTAAGGCCGACAATTAGCCGACCTTTACATAAAAAGAAGAACTTTTTTTGCACATTTCATCATTATAGAGTAACTTTACAAAAAATTAGGTAGACTCGGCAACCTGCCCAAATCACATAAACTTGCCCTTTGGGCTAAACCATACAAAACCATTTATAACATTTCTATGCAAGACTTCGTTCATCTTCATGTTCACACACAGTTTTCGTTGCTCGACGGAATGTCAAAAATCGACAAAATGATAGACAAGGCCGTTGCAGACGGTATGCGTGGTGTGGCCATCACCGACCATGGCAACATGTTTGGCGTAAAAGAGATGTTTGACTATTGCAACAAGATAAACAAAGGGCGCAAGAAAGAAGGATTGGAACCCTTCAAGCCTATCTTTGGTTGCGAGATGTATGTGGCTCGCAGAGGCGACAAAAAACTGATGGAGGGAAAGATGGATGCCTCGGGTTGGCATCTGATTGTGCTGGCCAAGAACGAGGTGGGCTACCGCAACCTCATCAAGCTTGTCTCACGATCGTGGGTGGACGGTTACTACATGCGTCCAAGAACCGACCATAACGACTTGAAAGAGCTGCATGAGGGTCTGATTATCTGTTCGGCCTGTATCGGTGGAGAGGTACCCAAGAAAATACTCTCCGGCAACATCGTGGAGGCAGAGAAAGCCATGCTTTGGTTCAAGGAGATATGGGGCGATGACTACTATGTGGAGTTGCAGCGCCACGAGGTAAAGAACCCTATGGCCAAAGCCAATCGTGAGACATTCGAACTGCAGGAGAAAGTTAATCCCATTCTGATAGAGTTGGCACGCAAGCATAACATCAAAATGATTTGCTCAAACGACTGCCACTTCATCAACGAGGAAGATGCCGAAGCACACGAGATATTGCTCTGCCTTTCTACGGGAAAGAAATTGGAGGATCCGCACATGCTTTATTCCAAGCAAGAGTGGTTCAAGACACGTGCTGAGATGGCACAGGTCTTCTCCGACCTGCCCGAGACCCTGGCTAACACCTGCGAGATTCTTGACAAGGTGGAAACCTACAACATAGAAAGCGACCCCATCATGCCTTTCTACCCTATTCCCGACGAATTCGGCACGGAAGAGGAATGGAGAAGCAAGTTTACCGAAGAAGACTTGTTTCATGAGTTCACGACCGACGAATATGGCAAAAATCCGCTTTCAGAGGAAGAAGGCAGCAAGAAGATTGGCAAGCTGGGAGGATACGACAAACTCTACCGCATCAAATTCGAGGCGGACTATTTGGGCAAGCTGGCATACGAAGGCGCCTCACGTTTGTATGGAAACGGATATAAGGAAATACCTTACGACAAGGCACTACAAGCTGACGAACTGTCGAAATGGGCCGATGAACACGGTATTTCCAAGGAAGTTGACGAACGAATACGATTCGAACTTCACATCATGAAAACGATGGGATTCCCCGGCTACTTCCTTATCGTGCAAGACTTTATCAACTCCGCTCGTAACGAGTTGGGGGTATGGGTAGGTCCCGGCCGTGGTTCTGCTGCAGGAAGCGTAGTGGCATACTGTCTGGGAATCACCAAACTCGACCCAATGAAGTACGACTTGCTGTTCGAGCGCTTTCTCAACCCCGACCGTATATCTCTGCCCGATATCGACACGGACTTCGACGATGATGGTCGAGGAAAGGTGTTGATGTGGGTTATGGACAAATACGGACACGAGAATTGTGCCCACATCATCACCTATGGCACTATGGCTGCCAAGAACAGCATTAAGGATGTGGCACGTGTGGTCGATCTGCCACTTGACAAATCGAATGCCTTGTGTAAAGCCATGCCCGACCGACTGCCCGACGGAATGAAGCCCAAGCTTGAAAACTACATCAAATGTACCCCTGAACTGCAAAAGGCAGAAGCGTCGGCAGACATTAGGGAGTCAAGAACCATCAAATATGCACGAATGCTTGAGGGTACGGTACGTGGTAGTGGCATACACGCTTGTGGTTTCATCATTTGTCGTGACCCAATATCTGACCACGTGCCAGTATCCACGGCCGACGACCCCGACTTCCCCGATCGTAAGACTGCCGTGACACAGTATGACGGTCACGTCATAGAATCTACAGGCCTCATCAAGATGGACTTCCTCGGACTGAAGACCCTCTCGGAGTTAAAAGAGGCTTGCCGTGTCATAAAAGAGGCACACAATATAGATATTGACCTGGACAAATTGCCCATCGATGACGAGCTTACCTATCAGCTTTACCAGAAAGGACTAACAGTAGGCACATTCCAGTTTGAGTCGGCAGGTATGCAGAAATACCTGAAGGAGTTGCATCCAACCGTGTTTGAAGACCTCATCGCCATGAATGCGCTATACCGTCCCGGTCCAATGGATTACATTCCCTCTTTCATTGCCCGAAAGAACGGACGTGAGGAAATCAAATACGACATTCCCATCATGGAAAAGTATTTGAAGGACACCTACGGCATTACCGTCTATCAGGAACAGGTGATGTTGCTTTCTCGTCTGCTGGCCGACTTCACGCGTGGCGAGAGTGATGCCCTTCGTAAGGCAATGGGTAAGAAGAAGAAGGATATTGTTGACCAGATGAAACCTAAATTCATAGAAGGTGGAAAGAAGAATGGTCACGATCCTAAAATACTGGAGAAGATATGGGGTGACTGGGAGAAATTCGCCTCATACGCCTTCAACAAGTCACATGCTGCCTGCTACTCATGGGTAGCCTACCAGACGGCCTACATCAAGGCACATTATCCCTCCGAGTTTATGGCAGCCTTGCTGACACGACGCTACAGCGACATCAAGGAAACCTCTAAACTATTGGAAGAGTGCAAGAACCTTGGAATAGAAGTACTGGGTCCTGATGTCAACGAGTCGCATGCCGACTTCGGTGTGAATCAGAAAGGACAGATTCGCTTCGGATTGAAAGCCATCAAGGGTTTTGGTGAAGCAAGTGCCGACGCCGTCGTTGAGGAACGCAAGAAGAACGGCCCTTTCACAAGCATATTCGATTTTGTGCAACGCATACCCATGTCAACTATCAAGCGCAGCGGTTTGGAGTGCCTGGCCCTAAGTGGTGCATTCGACGCCTTCTCCAACGAGATACGTCGCGAACAGTTTTTTGCAACCAACAACAAAGGCGAGGTGTTTGTGGATACGCTCAACCGTTACGGAAACCAATACGTGCAAGCACAGCATGAAGCCCAGTTCTCGCTCTTCGGCATGGAAGCAATCGAAATCAACACTCCTGCTATTCCTGCAACAGCTCCATGGAGTGCCCTGGAAAGACTGAACCGTGAACGTGAACTGGTGGGGCATTACCTTTCTGCCCATCCCCTTGACGAATACCGCATTATCTTGCAAGATGTGTGCAACTTCCACATGGCGAATACAACAGACCTAGCGCCATTTGCGAACACAGAATTCAAAATGGGAGGTATCATCACCTCGGTTGCACGCAAGATAAGCAGCAAGAGCAACTTGCCTTTTGGCATTGTCACCATAGAGGATTTCACCGGACCTGGCGAGATACGTCTTTTCGGCGATGATTGGAGCCGATGGAGCGGTTTTATGGAAGAAGGCAATACATTATTCTTAACCGGACGTATTGAACCACGATTCCGAGACTCCACGGCAATGAGCATGCGCTTCACCAACGTCCAGCATCTGTCAAAAATAAAAGATGATTTGGTGCAGAATCTAACCATCAAGATACATGTTGGAAACATCGAGGAAAAGATGGTGCAGAACCTTGCCTCACTCATACAAGATTCACCAGGAAAAGTGAAACTGAACTTCGTATTTATCGACACCGACGGAAGAACCGAATTGTCGATGAAATCCTCCTACGAGATTTCCATCACCAACGAACTGGCTTCATTCCTCAATAGCGCAACCGGTATCGAATACACTATCAACAATAAGTAATCAAAGCATATATAAATCGGTCCAAAGCCCCATTATGACCTCCCGTACAGGGAATTGAGGGGGACAATTACTATGTTAGCAATTACAAACGAAAACTACGAAGAATTGGCTGCACAAGGAAAGCCAATGGTATTAGATTTTTGGGCAACTTGGTGTGGTCCATGCAAGAAAATCGCCCCCATCATCGAGGCTCTTGCAAACGACTACGAGAATCAAGCTATTATCGGAAAGGTCGATATCGAGGAAAGTGAAGAACTTACCGAGAAATTCGGCATCCGTAATGTTCCCACAATACTCTTCATCAAGAATGGTGAGGTAATTGACAAACATGTAGGAGCAGCTCCACGTGCCACTTTGGAGGAAAAACTTAAAACAATTCTGTAATGGATAGTAATGTTCTGAACGAAATAATCGCCATGGCAGAAATTGATCCTGAAGAGATCAAATATATCCGTCAACACATTTCTGCCGAGCTGAATGAGAAATTCAGCGACGATACCCTACAGTATATCGTGGACGTCATGTTCGAATACATCGAGCAGAAAGAAGACGAAGAAGAAGACATCATTCTGGATGACGTAGCCCAATACATTGTCGCCATGTCGAAAAAAGAAAACATGGGAGATTTCGATGCCAACGAAATTGCTGATATTGTAGATGCAGACTTCGACTTCATGGAAAGCGAAGACGCATGAACACCATACACAGGCAACGCAGCATGAATATCACATAATGCTGCGTTGCTGTTTTTATTCTCTACACACGAACCACTCTTCTTCCGTCAGCCAACTCTTCTATCTCTACACGGACGGCATTTTCAGGGAGAAGTTCCTCGATGAGTTCGGGCCATTCTATGAAGCAAAGGTTTCCGCTATAGAAATAGTCATCGATACCAATATCGTATGCCTCGCTAAGACGCTTGATTCGGTAAAAGTCAAAGTGATAGATGGCTGACCCATCACCTGCCTCATACTCATTCACAATGGCAAAGGTAGGACTGTTGATGGCATCCTGCACACCCAGTTCCTCACAGATGGCCTTGGTGAAGGTGGTCTTGCCTGCACCCATCTTGCCATAAAAGGCAAAAACACGATTTTCTCCTATCTGGGATATAAATTCACGAGCCGCCTCGCGAATGTCATCCAGTGATGTGATTGTAATATTCATTACTATATCCTCCTACTTTATATTTTTATAATACAAGTCTCATCCATTTAATTCCTCTTCTTGCCTTGCATGGTGATAAGCGGAATAAGCATCTCCTCCATGGATATACCTCCATGCTGGAAAGTATCCTTGAAATAGCTGACGTAATAATTGTAGTTGTTCGGATAGGCAAAAAAGTCAGCTCCCGTGGCAAAGACGTATGCAGTACTAAGGTTGGGGGCTGGCAACTGAGCCTTGAGCGGATCCTTCATCTCATACACCTCTTTGGGATTGTACGATAGGTTCTTGCCCAACTTATAACGTAGATTCGTGTTCGTATTCTTATCACCTACCACCTTGATGGGGTTATTGCAACGAATGGAACCATGATCGGTAGTGAGCACCACACGATAATCGGTCATAGCCAATGCACGGAACAAATCCTTCACAGCCGAATGTCGGAACCAGCTCTGGGTAATGCTACGGTAGGCAGCCTCGTTGTTGGCCAACTCACGCACCATTCTGCTCTCTGTACGAGCATGGCTCAGCATGTCTATAAAGTTAAGAACCACCACATTCAAATCGTAGCGCTGCAAGTTGGGCAGTTCATGAACAAGTTTCTCGGCTGCATTAGAGTCGTTGATTTTATGATATGAGAAACTGTTCTTGCGACGATAACGGTCAAGCTGTGTCTTGATGAGCGGAGCCTCATTAAGGTTCTTCCCCTCTTCTGAATCCTCATCCACCCAGAGTTCAGGAAACATCTTGGCAATGAGATTGGGCATCAGTCCGCTAAATATGGAATTACGGGCATATTGTGTGGCGGTGGGCAAAATACTGCAATACAAGTTCTCCTCAAACAGGAACTGGTCGGCAAGTTCGTCACGTAACACGCACCATTGGTCATAACGGAAATTATCTATGACAATGAAGAATACCTTCTCCTCATTATTAAGATACGGGAAAATGTTCTTCTTGAAAATATCGGGACTCATCGTCGGACGCTTGTCCGCTTGTTCTATCCACGACTGGTAGTTCTTCTTTATGAAACGACCGAAAAGATGGTTGGCATCCTGTTTCTGCGTGGCCAGCATCTCTTTCATCGACGAGTCCGTCTCACTAAGTTGCAATTCCCACGCTACCAAACGCTTGTACACCTCCATCCAGTCATTCATGCTTCGTGCGTCATCAATCTGCATGCTCAGTTTCCCGAAGTCTTGCTGATAGGCATTCTGAGCCACCTCAGTCACGATTTCACGCTGATGGATGTTCTTCTTCAAGGTCGAAAGTATCTGGATAGGATTGACCGGCTTGATGAGATAGTCTGCTATCTGTTGCCCGATAGCCTGCTCCATGATGTTCTCCTCTTCGCTCTTGGTCACCATCACCACGGGTATAGAGGGACAAACCTCCTTGATACGCTGCAAGGTTTCCAAGCCACTCAAGCCCGGCATATTCTCATCAAGCAAGATAAGGTCGAAAGCCTGTTCGGCGCATTTATCCAATGCGTCGTATCCATTACTGGCAGTCTCCACCTCATATCCTTTCTTCTCAAGGAACAGCCTGTGTGCCGTGAGAAGTTCTATCTCGTCGTCTATCCAAAGAAGTTTGTAATCCACAGCAAAGTTGAAAGCTATAAGTTAAAAGTCAAAAAATAAAATCTCACCAGCAAGAGTCCACGCTCCGTTTCCGACTGTTCGATGATGCCGTCAGAACCCATACGGGAAATCATCGTACCCTTCCTCGTCCATGTCCTCCTTGTCTTCGTCCTCATCATCCACATCATCTGGGTCGATGAAGGGAATGTCCGAAGGTTCGTCAATACGTATGTCATCCGGAATGTTGAGCGGAGCCAGTTTCTCATCGAAGAAGATACCATAGTCATCAAAACTATACTGCTTGCCCAGCATCATCAGATTCTTGTCGCTGATGAGCAGACTCTTGATGCCTTCGAGTATTCTGCTCATTCGCTTGTCGGCATACAGCTGCTGCGCATAGGCGTGTACCTCATCGTAGCTCAGGAATCCCTTGATGCACATCATTGAGATGCCATCAAGGTCCATCGTCTCAATCTCAAAGTTACGAATCATGAAACTAGTAAAGTTATAGCGAGCCATCTCGAACAGCAACTGGTCTTCATTCAAGCTGTTCGAAGGATAGGCCAGTACGAAGTTGAAGTTGCTATAGCGGTCCTCGCTCAGCGTATCGCCTACTGCCGTGGAATCGTTGTCCATACCCATCGTGCGACGTCCCCAGATGCCCGATGCGTTATACTTGTCACCCGACAACAAGCGTCCCTCGTCAAGCCCCTTTACTATATACTGGGCCATCTCGGTTATCTCCTCCTTGGGATACTTCTGCACCAGCTCCTTCAACTCTTCAAGGAACTCTTTGCGATGCCCCGTGTAAAGTTGCGACATGGCATGTACAAAGAGCAGTTTGGCACGGTTCTGTCCTTCGGGGAAGTTGGCCGTACTATACTCAAAGTTCTTGTTTACCTCATCGTAGTTGTCCTCCAGGTAAGCCGAATACGAAGCTGCATAAAGCGAGTCTTCGATGTGCTTACCCTGTCGGGCTATCATCTCATAGTTGGGATTGCCCAGCAGTTGAGCCAGTTTTGACTCAGCACACTCCTGCAAGAGCAGCTGACGATAACGCTCCGACTCTTGGTCGTTGCCCAAACGTCCATGCAAGAGGAACAGGTGATAGTACACATCGTCCTTCTGCTCAAAGTCGGGGAAGTCGTTCAGCAAGCGCAGCAGGGTCTTCAGTGCCAATGGGAAGTTTTCCAGCTTTTCCATCTCCAGCACACCTGCCTTGTACAGGCCTTCTCTCAGCAAGGCATTCGATTCGTCCATCTGCTCTTGTGTAAACGGAATCTGCTTGAGGTAGTACTCCCGATGATGTGGGTCATTGGCCAAAGAATCATTCAAAGTATTTTCCTCACCTCCCTCACCGACCTGGTCGTCTGTCTTCGAAGAACCAGAGTCGTCATCGTAGTTATATTCCTCGAAGTCGTTACCCGAACTAACCACCTTGTTGCTTCTTCGCCAGTTATCCTCGTTCTTACGATTACCCCAACGCCGTTGGAAGTCCTGCTTTCCGCTCTGCACGGTGGCAGGGTTGTAGAAGTACCATGCACCTCGACTTGAGGGACCGCCGGCATTGGTTGGTTTGCTGGCACTTGATGCACTTGCCGCAGACGACTTCTGCGCACTTCCACCATTACCTCCCATCTGCTGTCCATTGGCTGCCGCCTTCCTGGCCTCCTCTTTCTCCTTTTTCTTCAGGGCGTCTATTACACGGTCGATGGCAGCCATATAATCCTTCTTGTCCATCTTTGCCAAAGCCTGAAGGCTATCCTGCAACTTCACGTCAGACAATGGGGGGGCTACCTCGTCAAGTATCTTGCTTCTGCGCTCACTTTCCTTGTATTCGTCGTGTTCCTTCTCCAGCAAACTGATGCATTGCTGATAGGCTTTCTGTGCCTCTATGTACTTCTCCACCTGCCAATACAGCTGCCCCATATGCAGCAGCAGCACAGCCTTGGCAATACCTCCTTGCGTGCTTTCCTCCACACCTTTCTCCCAGGCATACAGGCAGCGCATTGTATCTTGCACGCTCAAGTGAATGTTTCCGATAGCATAATAGACACGATCCAGATAGTCCTTGTTACGCTCGTTCTTGGCCATACGCTGCAACTTCTTGATCATCTGCTTGTATTTGGTGTCCGACATCACCTCCGTCTGCATGATGCGTGCATTAAAGTCCAACTCATAGGGCGGATTACTTCGTGCCACCTTGCCAAGGTATTTGTAAGCCATCTGGTTATTGCCTGTCTCATGATAGAGTTGTCCCATCAGAAAGTTCAGTCGGGCACGTTGCAACTTTCCCTTGGCATGCTTGATGGTATTGCGAAGGTAAGGTATGGCCTCCTCATAACGACCCGTCTCTACCAGAAACAGGGCCTGGGTATTGTCACGTTCGCGCTTACCCTCAATACCCATCGAGTCACGACTCATCTTCGTCAGTATATCTTCTGCATCATAGGGCCACTCCAATGCCACATAGCATCGGGCAAGCCATGCCTTGGCCACGCTACTGATGTCGGGCTGTGTGCTGTACATACGCATGACATAGTTAAACGTGCTGGCTGCCTCTATAAAGTCGCCTTGCTGAAATTGTGCCTCTCCCATCATCATCCAAGCATGATGCAGGTAAGGGTTGAACTCCTTGCGTGCCCTGAACTCCTTCTCTTTTAAGGTAGGCTTACGGTTGCCACCTTTCTTCTCGGGCTTAGCCTTGATGCTATGCAACTTGATGGCCTTCTCACACTTGGTGATGGCCGTTTCATAGTTACTCTTTCCAAGTCGGGATGTACTCTTGTTCATGCTGATGTAGATGGGCAGCAAGCGTGAGTAATCATCCTTGTGACCTTTCTGCTGAGCCTCCAGTCCGTCCTTGAAGGCCAGCTCGCCATTGTACATGGTATTGTAGCGTGCCGTAAAAGAGTGCCATGCACGCGTCATGGGTGTATTGGTCTTGGTAGAACAAGCCGACAACAAAAGGCACAGACAGCACATCGCCCACCCATACACGGCAAGGTGAACAAGATGTTGCAGACCTCGCCGTGCGGGGCTTGCAAAACACTTGCTTTCTATGTCTATTCGTTTACTCATCGTGTGGCCTTACAGGGTCATCTGGTTGGGTTCTTCCAATATGCCATTCTGTATTTACTTATTTTATAACGAACGTGCGCGCGAAATATTGTGCACCTACCCTCTTCTTTCGCCCACAATCAGGAAAACCTCATCTTTCACCTCATCGGGCAGGTTGATGTAGCGCAACTGCAAACTGCGCACCCATCCTGCCACCTCGTCATCGCGCATAGTGTAGAGTACTTCACGAAACTCGTCGCACTCCTCTTCTGTATATTCATATCCCTCGCGTCCACGAAAGCGATCCAGTTCCTCATCATTGTAGTATTCCACCTGCTTGCTTACTGCTGCCAGCAAACTGTCTTTCTCGCACACCTCGTGCTGGCCGCAGCATTCCATGTCAACAGGGTTCACCTCGGCAGGTACCTCTTCTATCTCGCCCCTTTCAAGTTGTCTTTGCAACTTCTTGGCACGCACTTTGTCGGCAAATGCTGCAACAACTCCCAGCAGCACCAGAGCCACCACAATGATGATAATCAAAACCATTTCCGTTTTCTTAAACTGTGAACTATGAACTATGAACTGAATCAAAGTCTTCCCAAAACCCTGGGTATGACTTGCTCACCACTTCGGGATGATTGATGACGACACATCCTAAAGTCTGACAGCAGGGAGCAAACGACATAGCCATGCGATGATCCTCGTAAGTATCAATAGAGGCATCTGGCTGTGGTTCGCAACGCTCACCGTCCCAGAAGAGAATGCTGTCGTCAGCCTCATTGATGAGATAGCCCAGTTTCTTCAGCTCCGTCCGCAGGGCATAGATGCGATCGGTCTCCTTTATCTTGAGGCTCTGCAAGCCCGTAATTCGGAAGGGCACGTTCAGCATGGCACAAGTCACTACAACCGTCTGTGCCAGGTCGGGCATACGAAGCATGTCTATGTCAAGTCGCTCAACCACCTTGCCAGTATGGCGAAGCACAAGAACAGGGTTTGCATCTCCCACAGACTCAAACGATGCCTCCACACCCAGTTTCTCGAATATCTGCTTGACGCCCTGGTCTCCCTGCAAGCTCTCCTCGAAAAGTCCAGGCAAGCGAATCTCGCTTCCGGGTGTCAAAGCCACCATCTCAAACCAGTACGACGAAGCGCTCCAGTCGTTCTCTATATAATAAGGAATGGCCTTATAGCCCGTTGGCTCTACCGTGATGGTATCTCCCTCAAAAGTAGCCTTTGCCCCAAACTCGCGCATGATGCTCAGCGTCATGTCAATGTAAGGGCGACTCACGATGCCACCCGTCAACGTCAGGGCGAGGCCTTTCTCCAACGTAGGACCTATCATCAGCATGGCGCTGATGTACTGGCTGCTTACGTTGCCAGCCAAACTGATGTGCCCTCCCTGCAAACGCTTACCCTTGATGCGAAGAGGTGGGAATCCCTCTTCCTTCTCGTAAGTGATTTCGGCACCCAACAGACGGAGTGCATCCACCAGGATGGCAATGGGACGATGCTGCATACGCTCCGTGCCGGTAATGACGCGTTCGCCCTCCGTCACGCTCAGGTAGGCGGTAAGGAAACGCATAGCCGTACCTGCAGCCATAATATCCACCACCTCGCTGGGTTGGGTCAGCGCACGCACCATTACAAAGGTATCATCGCAGTCCGAAACATTCTGTGGCATCACTCCTGCACCACTCAGCGCGTTGATGATTAAAGCACGATTACTGATGCTCTTACTGGCTGGCAATTGTATCGAAACAGGGCCTATTTGGCATCGATTTAGTGTAATTGACATACTTTTTGCGATTTTTTTCATATTTTCGGCACAAAATTACAAAAAAAATTTGGTCGTTCCAAAAAAAACGTCTAACTTTGCACTCGCAAAACAGGAACGGGATGTAGCGCAGTTGGTAGCGCACACGTCTGGGGGGCGCGAGGTCGCAAGTTCGAGTCTTGTCATCCCGACCTAAGAAAGAGCAGAACTTCGGTTCTGCTCTTTGCATTTCTGCAGGTTGCAGCGCAGACACTTCGGGTCTGCCCAAAAGAGACGCTACATGTTTTGAAAAAAGACGCAGCGTCTTTTAAAAAAACATGCTGCGTGTTTCGAAAAAACATGTAGCGTGTTTTTCCGAAACATGTAGCGTCTTTCCGGGAGG
>JAZLKL010000098.1:0-28864 GCA_045597585.1 Bacteroidaceae bacterium
TATGGTAACAACTCATCTTTTTGGCTGTTTTTGTTTCATTCATCGGTTACGATGCCCGCATCGCGCCCTCTTCATGAAGCAAAAGCATCTCAAAAATCTGAGGTTAAATCGTACCAATTTATTTTTTCACCATCACTTAAATCTAAGTATTGTGCTCAACAAATTAAACAGAAAAAATATTGTTTTACGGATTTGCCCATAATTTTCCATTACGGATGTACAGACCATGGCGCATAGGACTTATCACATGGCGACCCGACAAATCATACAACCGGTTCTTCCATCGTTCGGCCTGCGGCAGATAATGAGGCAACTCGTCATCCTGTGCCACTACCTCTATTCCATCGACGCAGTCTTCATCCCTTACCACAAAAGTGATCTCCTGGCGAATTGTCCATGGATAGCGGACCACAAATCTATACTGCTGTCCTTCCTTTAAATGATGAAAATCAACACTTTCGTGAAAGGGTAATCCAGCATGTACATTTGGAATGTTGTAATGACGCACGTCACGCTCACTCCCCTCCTCAAACAGGCAATATGTAAACAAATACGAGCCAGCTCCGCTGGTGGCATTATTCAGCACGTCGAATTCAAAACGAGCTGTGTAATTCGTACTTCCGTTAGCATCCTTGTACTTAACCAACTGCACCTCTGGCTTTTTGAACTCGTATTGAGGAGGTGTTCCATCTGCAATAGTGACAGGCACCACATAAGGAATAGTTTCATCATCGGCACTATAGCCCAGCAAACGGTCACCCGTCTGGGAGAAAAGGCAGTACACAGGCCATACCTTATGCTCACCAGGTGCCAGATTTACGGAAGTCAGCCCCACAAAGTCGGCTTGCTTAAAGATGGCTGTATCAGTAGGGAGATACGTCATTACCTCAAAGGTATAATTCACAGAGTCCTTGTTGGTATTTGTCAAGGAAAAGTCGGCACGTATATACCCTTGACGGTCAAGAGGACGACTAAACTTGATATCGTCCACCACCACACCATGAAGGGCATCGTCCACAGAAAGTGTGTCAAAAATATCTATCAAGAAATCATCAGGATGCATAAACAACGCCATTTGGTTGTTAAACAAGCCCGTTTGCATGCCCATGTCTGTCAATTCATCCAAAGGTTCAAAAGGGTTCATGTAATCCATATCCAGATAACATGTATAATTTTCTTCACCCCAGTTTATATGATAATATCCTTCCTCATCCACACCATCAATGTTGAAGCAATGCCCTGCCAGACTGTAAGTATGCCCTGTATAGACTATGGGACGGCCACACTCCAGCTCATTACGGAGCATACGGTTCCAAGCCTGGGGAGTGTACAATCCCCTCTGCACGTATGCAATTGTCTTATAGTCAAAAGCATCATAGAGTGCATCAATCGAACGATACAGGTTGGCTCCGCTGCTTTCAACGCCCCAATTCATGTGCACACCCACACCCAGGTAATATGTTAGGTCGGCAATTGCCTTGGCCTGCACGTCATTATATTGTCCATCAGCATAGTTGGTCAGGATATTGTCCCAGTCAATCTTTGTGCCCGGAAGCACGTCAGGAATGGTATAGTTATCTGTGCTCCATCCCTTTAGCGTATCTTTCAACTCGCTGGGATGACGCCAAAAGCTCACCACTTGCTCTAATGCAGTGGCCACGCAACCTGACACACAGGGTTCCTTGCTTAGCGTTCCATCCTTAAATTTATAATAAGGGCAAGATCGGTTGTAAGGTTCTTCCTGATGACGCACACTCTTCAACAAAGGTGCTACAGCCTTGCCCGGAGGACGAGTGCTGTATCTACGTGAGCCTTGCTCCGACTTGACTTTATATGCACGTATGATTTCCTGCAATGCCAATGGCATCTCATCTTTTATCTGGTTTGGGTCAAACTTATCTGCGTACATAAGTACCTCACCATTTTTGCTCAAAAGGCGATGCTTGGCACGCTTTGAGGATGCCAAAGACTGACTAACCTCTTGGGCAGAAAGGGAGAGAGTAAACAAGAAAAAGAAGAAAAAGGAAATAGAACGTATAGTCGTATTCATTCGGATTCAGCACTTGCATTAAAGAAAACAACAAGAGGCGCTGTGTTCAGCGCCTCTTGTCAACATATAATTATCCGCCGAAGTTATCGAAACGAATCATATCATCCTCTACACCGAGGCTATGCAACAAGTCGAGCACAGTCTTGGCCATCATTGGAGGACCGCAGAGGTAGTACTCGCAGTCTTCGGGAGCCTCATGCTGCTTCAGGTAGGTATCGCCCATTACAGGAGCTACGAAACCAGCCGTGTACTTGAGTCCAGCTGCATCGGCCTTGGGATCGGGACGGTCCAAAGCGAGGTGGAAATGGAAGTTGGGGAAGTCCTTCTCCAACTGCAGGAAGTCGTCGAGGAAAGGAATCTCCTCCATAGCACGTGCTCCGTAGAAGTAGTGCATAGGACGGTTGCGATCCTCGGGCTTGATGCCATTGCCCTTAAGCATGTGCATAATCTGTGCACGCAGAGGAGCCATACCGGCACCACCACCTACCCAAATCATCTCACGGCCTGTGCCATACTCAGGACGGAACTCTCCGTAAGGACCACTCATGATAACCTTGTCACCAGGCTTCAAAGAGAAGATGTAAGTAGATGCGATACCACAGGGTACATCCTGGAACTCGGGACCGTTGGGGCACTGATCCTTTGGCTTGAAGGGAGGAGTAGCGATACGTACGTTCAACGTGATGATATCGCCCTCATCGGGATAGTTAGCCATAGAATAAGCACGGATGGTAGGAGTCTCGTTCTTCTGCTTAAGCGAGAAGAGCTTGAAGTTCTTCCATGCACCCATATAGGTCTCACCGATAAGATCCTTGTCGAAGTCGCGATCGTAGTCGATATCGTATGCAGGAATCTTAATCTGTGCATAAGAACCGGGCTCGAAGTCCATATGCTCGCCGGGAGGCAATGCCACCTTGTACTCCTTGATGAAAGTTGCCACGTTCTTGTTGCCAATAACGGTGCACTCCCACTCCTTAACGCCCATTACTGAATCGTCAACCTTGATTGCCATGTCGCTCTTAACCTTGCACTGGCAACCCAGACGCCAATTATCCTTAATCTGCTTACGGCTGAAGTGACCCTTCTCACTATCGAGAATCTCACCACCGCCATCGGGCACCTGGAGTTTACACTGACCGCAAGAACCCTTACCACCACAAGCACTGGGAAGGAAGATACCCTCCTGGCACAAGGTAGAGAGCAATGAACCACCCTGAGGTACGCTCACCGTATTCTTACCATTGATAGTCACATTTACGTTGCCGCTGGGCGACAAGTAAGTCTTTGCTACGAGCAGGATGATGACCAGCACCAAGATGATGGCCAGGAATACGCCAATGCTCGCTAAAATCAAATTCATATCCATTGTATATTCCTCCTACTATTAGATTTTCAAACCACTGAAGCACATGAATGCAAGAGCCATCAGACCTACAGTGATGAAAGTGATACCGAGACCCTGGAGGGGCTTGGGTACATCAGTGTAAGCCATCTTCTCACGGATAGCTGCCAAACCAACGATAGCCAGCAACCAACCGATACCGCTACCCAGTGCGTAGGCAATAGCATCGCCAAAGCCTGAGATAGCCTGACTGCTGGTCTCGGGATCCATCTGCACACGCTGCTGCATGAACAATGAGGCACCCATGATGGCACAGTTTACAGCAATCAAAGGCAAGAAGATACCCAGTGACGCATAGAGCGAAGGACTGAAGCGCTCAACCACCATCTCTACCAACTGTACGATACCAGCAATGACGGCAATGAAGAGAATGAACGCCAGGAAAGTAAGGTCAACACCCTCAACGATAGCGTCGGGACCCAGTACATAAGTCTGCAATACGTAGTCAACAGGAACGGTAACCAGCAACACGAAGGTTACTGCCACACCCAGACCCAAAGCAGTCTTTACATTCTTAGATACAGCCAAGTAAGAGCACATACCCAAGAAGAATGCGAAAATCATGTTGTCCACAAAAATAGAGCGGACGAACAAACTAATCATATGTTCCATAATTCTATTCTTATTTAATTAGGTATGTATTTACTTCTTCTCTTCCTTGTTAATGCTACGATGAACCCAGATGACACAACCCACGATAATCAATGACATAGCGGGCATTACCATCATACCATTGTTCATGTAACCTGCCTCGTACATGCAGTCGGGAACTACCTGGAAGCCAAGCAAAGTACCGAAACCGAAGAGCTCGCGAACGAAACCTACGATGACGAGTACCAATGCATAACCCAGACCGTTACCGATACCATCGAGGAATGAGGGCCAGGGAGCGTTCTGCATAGCAAATGCCTCCAAGCGACCCATCAGGATACAGTTGGTAATAATCAGACCTACGTAAACCGAAAGCTGAACGCTCACGTCATAGGCAAATGCCTTCAGTACCTGGCTCACAATGGTTACCAGCGCAGCTACAACCACCAACTGCACGATGATACGGATACGGTTGGGGATAGTCTTACGCAACAAAGAAATAATCACATTTGAGAATGCCGTGATGACAGTCACACTGAGACCCATCACAATGGCAGGCTCCAACTGGGAGGTAACAGCCAATGCCGAACAGATACCCAATACCTGAACGGTGACAGGGTTGTTCAAATTCAATGGGCCAGTCAATGCCTCACGGTTCTCCTTAGAAAACAATTTACTCATATTCTGTTCCTCCTTAATTAGTTAGCTTGTTCCACATCTGCCTTGGGGCAATCGCCACAAGCCTCACCATTCTCGCCTTCGCCCTGGCACTTGCCACAGCACTCAGCATTCTCACCTTCACCCTGGCACTTGCCACAGCACTCAGTTGCTTCGCCACCTTCACAGCAAGGAGCCACCTCCATGCCATCACATGCCATGACAGCAAGGAAATCCTTGTAGAGTGACAAACCGTCGGTAACCATACCAGCCACACCCTTACTTGTCAGGGTAGCACCAGTAACACCGTCCACCTCGGTCTCCATACTTGAAGCACCTGCCTTCACTACAGTCAGGGCGATGTTGCCCTCTGCATCAAAGATGGGCTTGCCATTGAACTGCTGCTGGAACCAGCGCTCGTTGATACGAGCACCCAAACCGGCAGTCTCGCTCTCATGGCTGAAATATGTGCCATATACATGGAGCTTGTCCTCATCTACTGAGATGTAGCCCCAAAGACCACCCCAAAGACCACGGCCTTTCACAGGAAGCACGTACTTGGTAGCACCATCTACGTTAGCCTGATAGAACTCATTGCCATTGCACTCAAGGGTGTCAACGATTACCTCATCATACTTCTGGTCCACAGCATTACCCTTCAGACCCTCAATATTCAGTGAGGTAAGAATCTGATTCTTAGTATCACGCAATACATTAGCATCCTGCATGGGCTTCAAGGCACTGCTCACGAAGGCCAACAGGAATGCAACGATAGCCACCATCACCACAGCATAGATGATGGTATAGGCATTACTATTCGTATTGATGCCTTTCTTCTTATCATTTGTTGCCATAGTAATAATGATTATTTAGTTGCACGTTTAGCACGCTTGCTGATGTTGCGACTCACGAAGATATAGTCAATCAGAGGTGCGAAGAGGTTCATGAGCAGGATTGCCAGCATCATACCCTCGGGGAAACCGGGATTGAGCACGCGAACCAATACTGCTACTAAACCAATCAACAAACCGTAGATATACTTACCACACTCGGTGCGAGCGCTGGTAACAGGGTCGGTAGCCATGAACACAGCACCGAAGGCAAAACCACCTACTACGAGGTGATGCCACCACTCAATCTGTGTAGCACCGGTAGCCTGCAACAGGTAGCCTGTAGCGGCACCACCTACGAACACGCTTAACATGGTCTTCCAGCTTGCTACGCCAGTGAACAGAAGCAGCAAACCACCCAAACCGATGGCGATGACGCTTGTCTCACCCACAGAACCGGGAATCAAACCGACGATGGCATTCTTTACCGTCTCGCAGTCATAGCCTGCAAAGCCCTCCAGGGCAGCATCGCCCAAGGGAGTTGCGGCTGTAAGTGCATCAGGCATAGCGGCATAGCCCAAACCACAGATCTGGTCAGCGCATACCCATACGCTGCAGTCACCTGTCATCACGCTGGGATAGCTGAAGAACAGGAAGGCACGGGTAATCAAAGCCACATTAAAGATATTCATACCTGTACCACCAAAAATCTCCTTGGCGAAGATTACTGCAAAGGCTACAGCCAAGGCAAGCATCCACAGAGGAGTGTTAATGGGGATAATCAGAGGAATGATGATACCACTCACGAGGTAACCCTCAGCAATCTCTTCCTTCTTCCACTGTGCCACGGTGAACTCGATGCCGAGACCTACCACGTAGCTGACAATGAGCTTAGGGAGAAGTGCAAGGAAACCATAGAAAAACATGCCCCAGAATGAAGCCTCTGCCAACTTACCAGCAGCAGCAGCGTTCTGGTAACCGATATTGTAGCAACCGAAGAGCAAAGCGGGCATCAACGCGATGACCACGAAACTCATCAAACGCTTGCTATCGAAAGCATCGTGCACGTTGACACTACCGCGACGGCTCGTTGTGTGAGGAACGAAAGCAAAGCTCTCGAATCCCTCGTAGAGACTGCGGAATGCGTGCAGTTTGCCACCCTCCTCAAAGGAAGGCTTGATGTTATCGAAGAATTTTCTTAACGCTTTCATATTATTATAAATAATGTGTATTACGCATTTTCCTTACGCAGGATGTCGAGTCCCTCACGAACGATGCGTTGTAATTCCAACTTAGAACTGTCAACAAACTCAGCGATGGCAAAGTCCTCGGGAGCTACCTCGTAGATACCCAATGCCTCCTGGCGATCAATATCACCAGTAATGATGGCCTTGATAAGGTAGCCAGCATAGATGTCCATGGGGAAAACCTTGTCATACTCACCACCTACGATGATATGACGCTCGCTTCCCTTGATACGGGCATCCAGGTTATACTCCTTCTTGGGAGTGAGCCAGCTGAAATAAGTATGACTGGTACTGAAGTGCTTGAGACGGAAGGGGCTGATCCAACCCATGAACTCGTCCACGTCATCACCCTCGGGAATCACGTTCACCTCGGTAGCGTGAGCTGCCAGATAGCTGTCGGCAGTAGTCTTGAAGCCAGTCATCACATTACCGTTGATGATACGCTGGTTGTGATCTGCCTTTTCCACATTGGCCACCAAGGTGGTCAACTGCTGACCCACGAGCACCTTGTAGTACTTGGGTTCCTTTACCTCGGCACCAGCCAGAGCGATGGTACGCTGCAGGTTTACCTTACCTGTGTTCATCAGACGACCGATGAAGATAACCTCCTCACCGCTGAGTGTCCAAACCACCTCACCCTTGTTGATGGGACTGATGTGGTTGATCTGCACACCTACGTTACCAGCAGGAGCGGGACCATCATACACCGTCACATTACAATCCTTAGCACCGGTCAAAGCTGCATTGCTCTGCTTCTTGCTGATACCAAGCTCCACCTTGGCCAACTTACTCAAAGCGGTGATACCAGCCTGGAAGTCTGCCTCCTGGCCCTTCACAACATAGTCGAAGTCCTGACTCAAAGGCATTGAGTTGAAAGCTGTAACGAAAATGGCCTTAGGCTTGTCATCGGGGTTAGCCACCACGTCATAGGGGCGGCTACGGAAGAAGCCAAACAAACCACTCTCCATCAGCAGAGCCTTCACATCGCCTTTTACATCGAACTCGCGAGCTACCTGCTCCTTGTCGGCCTTAACACGGATGCTGAGCAGCTTACGGCGGTCGCCGCGCTCAACCATGCTTACCGTACCACTGACAGGGCTCACAAACTTCACTTCGGGATGCAACTTGTCCACAAACAAGGCATCGCCAGCCTTTACAGCGTCACCTTCCTTCACCACTACCTTTGGTTTCACACCCACAAAATCATCGGGCACCAGAGCATATTCTCCGGGGCACGATACGGTGGCTGTCTCCAAAGCTGCGGTGCCTTTCAGTTTCACGTCAAGACCTTTACGCAATTTGATTACTTTTGCCATATAAGTTATGGAATTATTAAAAAAATATTGATTAAACTCGTTTAACGCGACAAAATTACAAAAAATAAATGAATTCTACATTGGGTTTATACGAAAATTCAAATAAAAACACTAATTTTGTGATGAAAATCAAGGATGGAACCTCTCTGAAAAGACTGAAAACAATCATACGATGGCTGGTAGGTATCATCGCAGGAGTATTACTCCTCGTCTATCTGCTGCTCTCTTTACCTCCCTTCCAAAGGTGGATGGCGGGTAAGGCTGCTGATGTATTGTCGGGCATTTTGAACACACGCGTCGAGATTGACCGCATCGAGGTGGGACTCATGGGTCGTGCCATCGTGGATGGAATCCGTGTATGGGACCAGCAGGGCAGACCTCTTCTGCAAGCCACACGCACCGCCGCACAGATCAGCCTGAGCGACCTCATCACAGACAAGCACATCGTCATCAACAGCGCACAGTTGTTTGGTGTCAACGCCCGCATCTGCAAGGCCGCCCCCGACTCAGCCTACAACTTCCAGTTCATCATCGATACCTTCGCCCGCAAGGACTCCACCCGCAAGCCTCTCCCCCACATCGAGGTGCGCTCCCTGTGGCTGCGCCATACCAACGTTTCGTACGACAACCTTTGGAAGGCACCCGTCAAGGAGGGGCTCGATGCCAACCACATGGCTGTGAAAGACCTCTCCGTACGTGCCTCGCTGAACATCCTTACCAGCGACACGCTCAACGTGGAGCTCGACAGACTCTCGTTTGAGGAGAAATGTGGATTCTGTATCACCGAGGGTGTGTTCGAACTGGCACGCGGCAAGCAGTCCGGATGGACGGTCAACGACTTCAAGATTGGCATGCCCGAGAGTTTCATAAAGTCCGAGAAGATTCACTACAACAACGGCACTTACTCGGGTATGATTCACACCCAGCTTGCCACAAACGACTTCAAGTCGCTCTACCCTCCCCTCAAGGACATCGACGACATCATCACCCTCGACATCGAGGCGCAGGGCACCCGCGAGAAAGCCACCATACAGAAACTACTATTCAGCGACGAGAAACAAGCTATCCACTTAGATATTAACGCCAACGCATCCCATTTCAAGGACACAATCCCCACACTCAACGTCAACCTTAACCGCATTACCTTGTCGGAGCAGTTCGAAAAACTGGCGTCACCCATCCTGGCACGTAGGATGGAGGGTAAGGCCTACAACCCCAAATTCTCACCCGCACGCATCTCTGCCCTGGCACGCAAACTGGGCAACACGGAAATAAACGGACACGTGGACATGAGCAAGGAGGGCATAAAGACCAACACAAAGGTGCGAAGCATGTTGGGTGAGATTGATGCCGACGGCTCGTATCTCAAAGGTAAGGTGAAGGCTCATGCCGAGACGCAGAAGTTCAACCTGGGCGAGGTCATCAGCCTCTTTACCGACTCCACCGCGCAGGCAGGTGCCAACTTCGGCACGGTGACCTTCTCGGCCGATGTGGATGGCATACTCAAGGGAAACGACGGAAAGCCCGAAGGAAAAGTGAAGGCTATCATACAAGAGGCACAGATCAAAGGTTATGCCTACCATGGCATCACAGCCGACGTCAACCGCAAGGGCGAGCAGATTGTGGCCCTGGTTGAGTCAAAGGACCCCTGTGCCCTGCTCAATGCCGAGTTTCACGTCTGTACCAATAAAAAGCAACCCTCTATCCAAGGTCTGGCAGAGGTGCAGAACCTCGACCTTGCCTCCACGCACCTCAGCAAGACGCCTCGCGTGCAGAAGGTGGCCACCAAGATGGGTATCGACTTCAAGGGCAACACGTTCGACAACATGGAGGGTAACCTTAGCATACCCCACGTGCTCATCACCGACACCGGGGGCGTGTATGCACTTACCAACCTGCAGCTCATCAGTCAGCCTCGTCTCAACGAGCGTCACATACGTTTCAACTCCCCCTATTTCACCGTCAAGGCCGATGGCACCTTTGCCCCCAAGACGCTGGTGGCACACCTCAAGCAGATGGCTCACAACTGGATGCCCGACTTCATCCCCTCGCCTGGAAAGATCGACAGCGAGGCGGATGCAGAACTCACCGCACAGGTCACCGACCTCTCTGCCTTCGAGCGCCTCATCGGCAAGCCCATCACCTTCGAGCAGGGACCTCTCATGGTGCATGCCAAGGTGGACAGTCGCGACAAGGTATTCAAGGCTTCGGCTTCCGTGCCAAGCGTAAAGTGGGGTGAGGACAACGAACTCTTCCACATCGACGCCAAGCTCGACAACAATCCCGAGCGTATGCACACCAGCCTACAGCTCGAGAAGCTCATCAAGGGCGACCCCGTACTGGTCACTTTCAATGCCAACACCGAGCACGACAAGCTCAACATGCGCTTTGCGTGGGACAACCACAAGGTTGTCAAGAACAAAGGTGAGATACAGCTGCGTGGTTCACTCGAGCGTAACGCCGCCGGCGGACTGGCTGCCTACGCCGAGGTACTGCCTACCGACATCTATCTCAGCGACACGTTGTGGAACGTACATGCCTCACAAATGTATTTCCGCGACAAGGAACTCTATGTGGATGGCTTCCGTCTCTCCATGACCGGGGGCGAGCGTAGCCTGTTCATCAACGGTACGGCGTCGCAGGACGACGAGGACACGCTCGTGGTCGATGTCAAGGATATGGACCTCAGCTACATCTTCGAGGCTGCCAAGGTGAAACCGCTCACCATGGGTGGCTATGCCACCGGGCGCATCGTGGGTCGGCACCTCTTCAAGAAGGCGTTTGCCAGCGGCAACGTCAAGGTGCCTTACTTCACCTTCAACGAGGCTCACATGGGTGCGCTCGATGCTTACCTGTCGTGGGGCGATCCCGCAGGAAACCTGAGTTTCAAGGGCCTCATCACCGATGTGCCGAATGGCTGTCGCATGCAGGTTGACGGCACGCTGCACCTCATCAAGGACCCTGTGCAGAGTCTCGACATCGACGTCGATTTCACACGTGCCAATTGTGCTTTTATCCAACGATACGTCAAGAACATCATGTCTGACTTCCAGGGGCGTGCCTCTGGTCGGGTGCGCATCTATGGTAAGTTCCGCGAGATCGACGTCAACGGCGATGCCTTTGCCCATGAGTGTGCCATGACCATCCCCATGCTCAACACACGCTACCATGCCGTCAACGAGACCCTCCGCCTGCGTCCCGGCTACGTGGAACTGGTTGACGTCACAGGCTACGACCGCGACGGAAAGCCCGGTCAGAAGGACCACAGCGCCATCATCAACGGACGCATCACTTATGAGCACTTCCGCAACATGCACTATACCTTCGACATCGACGCCTATAATGTGCTGGCCTACGACACGAAGGACTTTGGCGACATGCCCTTCTACTCCACCGCCTATGGCACGGGTAAGGTCAGTCTGCAGGGTGGTCCCGGCTTTGTCAACATCGACATTGACGCCACTCCCACCGCAGGTACCTCATTGACATACAAGGTGCACAGTCCTGAGACGCTGACCAATGCGGGCTTCGTCACCTATGTGAACCGCTCCGAGAAGCTCAAGGAACAGCTGGAGGGCAAGTCTCAGGAAGAAGAGGAGGTACTGCCCACCAATGACATGCGCATCAACTTCAACTTCAACATCACGCCCGAGGCACAGCTGCGCCTGCTCATGGACCCTCGCACCGACGACTACATCACGTTGCACGGAAACAGTCGCCTCAAGGCCACCTACTACAACAAGGGACGCTTCCTGATGTACGGAACCTATCGTGTGGACCATGGCACCTACAAGATGACGCTCCAGGACGTCATCCACAAGGAGTTCACCTTCCGCAAGGGGGGCACGATAGTCTTTGGCGGCAATCCCTTCAATGCCGACCTCGGTTTGCAGGCCGTTTACACCGTGCCCAGCGTCTCGCTCAACGACCTCTCCGCACGTGGTACGTTCTCCAATTCCACCGTGCGCGTCAACTGCCTCATGAACCTGGGTGGCAAGGCAGGTGCACCACGTGTCACCTTCGACTTCGACATCCCCAACGTCAACGAGGACGAGCTTCGCATGGTACGCTCGCTCATCAGTACTGAGGAGGAACGCAACATGCAGGTCATCTACCTCCTGGGCATCGGACGCTTCTACACCTACGACTACACGGGTTCGCAAGCGCAAAGCAGCACGGCCATGAACTCGCTGCTCAGCTCCACCCTCTCTGGTCAGCTCAACCAGATGCTGAGCAACATCACAGGCAGCAGCAACTGGAACATCGGCGCCAACCTTTCCACAGGAACCATGGGATGGAGCGACATGGACGTTGAGGGAATGCTCTCGGGACGTCTGCTCAACAACCGCCTGCTCATCAACGGTAACTTCGGCTATCGCGACAATCCCGTGGCTGCAAGCAACTTCATCGGCGACTTCGACGTGCAATGGTTGCTCAACAAGAATGGCAACTTCATCCTCAAGGCATACAGCGAGACCAACGACCGCTACTTCACCAAGTCGGCCCTTACTACGCAGGGTGTAGGCATCATGGCCAAGAAGGACTTCAACACTCTGGGTGACCTCTTCAGCTTCCTGAGGAAGAAAAGAAAACTCACATTAGAACCTGCCGAGACACCACAAAAGTAAAATATAGTAATTTGTGGCACATATAGGCACAAGGGAACTTTTCAGGTAACTTTTGCGAAAAAACAGCTCCTTGCAAGTATCAGAATATCAACCTAAAGCAAAGGTCCGGGAACTTTTTCCACTTTTTGCCTATAAACTTTTTATTTTTCATATTGCTGAAGATATTGCCCCTGTTTTCCCCCGACCTTCCCCCGAGGATCCTCCGAGGTTCCTACACAAATCCGTGGAGAATCGTGGGGGAACTACGGGAGAACTACGTGAGAACTTCGTCAGTTCATAGTTCATAGTGCTGAGTGCTGAGTTCATAGTGCATTGTCAACATGAGGCGAATTGAATGTAGTCGTACTCTTCGTTTGGGAACGATATACGATTAGGCACAGAATGCTTATTTTTAAACGCAAAGACGCACTTTTGGCGACGGCCTAAAGTCGACGCAAAGTTTATAATTGTGTAAGGGTAGAAAAAGAGAAAATCTTTGCGTCTTTGCGTTCGATTATCAGTTCGCGCCGTTTCAAGTTTTTGGAATATCCCATAAGGCATCATCGTTCTCATTGTCAAGGTTTTCGTTGCTCAAATCCTTGAACTTGGCGAGATATGCAGTCAGTTTCTCAAAGACAGCCAGACGCTTCTTCTCGCGTGCGCCATCTTTTGCGAAACGAGACATGGCAGGGAGTATCTGTGAGAATGCGGTACCAGACATGCTGATGAAGCCGTTGCGGAAGGCAATATCCAGGAAGTTCTTTGTTTCCAGAGGCTTCAGTCGCTCTTCATCAATGATATTCTGAAGTTCCTGAGTCTTCTGTTCTTCGATATACTCTGCCCATGCATCGTCCACATCGCCACCTGCGGTCATGTTATCAATGAACTTCTCAATGAGTTCCTTCTTGTTGCGCAAGTCAGGGCTGGCATCGATGGCATTCTTAATCTTGACAACGATTTCTTTGTCCATCATGTGGTCTTTCGCATACTCATTGATAAGCCACAGGATTCGATCAATACTTATTTCGTCCTGCTTGATAAGTTCCATCTCAAAGACGATGTCATCATTGACATTTTCTGCTTCCCCTACCTTCGTTGTCTTGAACTCATGATACAGTTCAATGTAGGTACTGGCAAGATGCTGACGGTCCTGCTCGCCAAGCATCTCCTTACCTTCAAAGGCATCGAAGGTTGAGAGGATATTGAAGAGTCTGATAATGTAAGAGTAAATCTTCACGAAATCCCTCTTGGCATCCTCGCCCACAATTTCCTGACCGATAGGATATTCTGCCAACAGTCTCTCAACCATCTCCTTATATCCTTCGTGATACTTGCCTTCATCGTCAGTATAGCCATTATAGTACTCATCGAATGTGCGAAGCAGTACAACACCCTTGGCATCTTCGTTGCCAAACAAGCCAATGGCATCGTTCGTAGCCTGCTCAAGATTACGGAAACAGATGATGTTACCGAAAGTCTTGACTGAGTTCAGTATTCGGTTTGTACGGCTGTAAGCCTGAATCAGACCGTGCATCTTCAGGTTCTTGTCAACCCAAAGCGTATTAAGCGTTGGGGCATCAAAACCCGTCAGGAACATGTTCACTACGATGAGCAAATCAAGTTCACGGTTCTTCATGCGCTTTGATACGTCCTTATAGAATGCCTGGAAGTCCTTGGCATTGGTACTGAAATTACAGCCGAACATATCGTTGTAGTCCTCGATACACTGCTGCAATGCCTCTTGGTCGGTGGCATTGAGTGTAGAAGTATCCTCGGGATTCTCGTCAAAGAGTTCGCCATCCAGTGGGTCTTCGGCATTTGCACCATAACTGTAAATCATGGCTACCTTCAACCGCTTATCCTCAGGAACATACTGCATCTGACGCTTAAACTCATTGTAATAAAGCTTTGCCATATCGATGGATGCTGTGGCAAAGATGGAGTTGAAGCCATGCAGACGCTGGTCTTTCACCTGATAGCTACTGTTGCGCTTTGTTTTCTTGCCGAAGTTCTTGATGATATAGGTAACGATGTTACTAATATACTTAGGATCGCGCATGATGCGCTCGCGGTCAATGTCATTGACAGCCTCATCCTCCACACCATCTTTCTCCCTCATCGTGCGAATATACTCCAAGTGGAAGGGCAGTACGTTCTTGTCCTGAATTGCGTTGATGATGGTGTAGGTGTGCAGTTTGTCACCAAATACATCCTTAGTGGTCATCATTCCTGGCTTACCAGCGGTCACATTATCCGCAAAGATAGGTGTGCCAGTAAAGCCAAAGATATAGTACTTCTTGAATTTCTTGGTAATGGCAGTATGCATCTCACCGAACTGGCTACGATGGCACTCATCGAATATCATAACCACATGCTGATTGAAGATTCCGGCCCCCTCCAAACCTCCCCGAGGGGAGGCTTTCTTTACTACAATTGCGAGTTTCTGAATTGTTGTTATGATGATCTTGCAGGATGGGTCGTTCAGTTGCCGTTCCAATACAGCCACATTTGTATTCGAGTTGGCAGCATCCTTTTGGAAGTTGTCGTACTCACGCATGGTCTGATAGTCGAGATCCTTGCGGTCAACGACAAACAGCACCTTGTCAACGAAAGGCAACTGACTTGCCAGCATGGAGGTCTTGAATGAGGTCAACGTCTTGCCCGAACCGGTTGTATGCCAGATATAGCCTCCAGCATCGACTGTGCCGTATTTCCTTTGATTGTTGGCAATCTTGATGCGGTTCAGAATCTTCTCGGTTGCAGCAATCTGGTATGGACGCATGACAAGCAGATTCTTGTCAACGGTGAACACGCAGAATCGAGTCAGGATGTTCAAGATGGTGTGCTTGGCAAAGAAGGTGCTGGTGAAGTCTTCCAACATCGTGATCTTCTTGTTCTTGGCATCCGTCCACCATGAAGTAAACTCAAACGACTTGCTTACTACCTGACCTTTCTTCTGCCGTTCATCTTCTTCATGCAGATGCAGGTTGCGGGTAGTGTTACTATAATACTTGGTGTATGTGCCATTGCTGATGACATAAATCTGAACGAACTCAAACAAGCCGTTATCTGCCCAGAAAGAATCTCTGTTATAACGCTTTATTTGGTTGAAAGCCTCACGAATGTCAACACCAGGTTTCTTCAACTCTACGTGTACCAAAGGCAAACCGTTCACAAGGATGGTCACATCATACCTGTTCCCACCATCGGAAGTCTCCCCTCGGGGAGATTTAGAGGGGGTCTTGTACTGACGCATCACCTGCAGGTTGTTCTCATGAATATGGGTTTTGTCGAGGAGCATGATGTTCGCCATCTTGCCATCATCGAAGGTGAAGGTGAAGCGTGGATCCTCCTGAATGATGCGTGTCTTCTCTACTATGCCAGTATTAGGCTTTGCTATATTGCCATTGAAGAAACGCTTCCACTCACCATCATTGAAGGTTACCTTATTCAGCTTCTCAATCTGCTTGCGGAGATTAGCCACAAGTTCTGCCTCTGAGGTAATAGGTACAAACTCATACTGCTGTTGTTCAAGCTGATAGATGAACTGGTCTTCAAGCTTTCGCTCAGACATGTAACTTCTTTCTCCAACCATGTAGTTGAAGTCATATTGAGCAACGACAGTACTTTCATCGTTCTCGGATATAAGGTCGTATTGTATCATATCTCTTAGTATTTAATGTTTGCCAAGAGACACATTGGAAACAAAAACACAAGAGAGATTATCTTCTGCTTTGCTTGGTAAAGATAAGGTTCACGATGTGTATTTCGTCGTCATTATACCAATAACGCACAATGGTCAGTGGGTGAGAAACAAATTCGGCATAGCACCTCGTATTTGTTCTCTTCACACACTTACCGATAGAGGGTTGGAAAGCCAATAGGGCATATGTCTTGGTGATATCCTTCACAAACGTTGTAGAATAGGAATATCCACAATTAATGCAATACCATGACGCGACTCTTCGGAAAGCATTTTCTGCTTTCTCATGAATGACTATTTTACGTTGAGCCATGCTGCGCGATCTTGCAGGATGACATCTTCTGGCACAACGGGATTCTGCTCGTCAGTTTCATCAAGCCAGTTGTCCGTCAGTTCATCCTCATTATAGGGGAATGGCTGATTCATCATGAATCCATGTTGCTCAAGATAGGCCACAGTTGTTGGGTGAAGATTGTTTCGCAGATAGCTCACCTTCTCTTCAACCGACGACTCCAAATAGTGAAGGTCAACTGCTGCCTCACCTACCATCATAGGTTCATCTTCTGTATAAGTATACAATTTATCCATAACAAATCATATTGCATTGGCAAAAGTACATATTTATTTTCAATGCACCAAGCAATCCTTCTATTTTTTGTTTCCAGTATGTCAAAGAGCAAATTTTATGTTATCTTTTTATTCAAACGTGAGCAGTTGCTCACGGTAGTATTCGTATTGCTTCTTGCGAGCCTCAAGTTCCTGCTTGATGTTGGAGATGAGGGATTCGAAGGTATCGAGGGTGGATACGATTTCTTGCTGGCGAATTAAGGACGGGACAGGAATAATAATATTTTTCAATTCTGTCATTGGGATACTCTTAACAGTAGAACCTCCTGCTTTATTCTCTATTTGAGTAACAACACCTATTGTATGCAATGAATAAATCATAAAACGAGATGTTATCATTTTCAAATTTGGTGTCAAAGCATACACACCTTCTTTGATATTCCATTTCCTCGGTTCTTCTTCAACTATTGCAGTTCTTCCTATTGTTCCTGTACCAGAAAAAAGGACATCACCCTCTTTTAACTTAGAACGTTCGTTTATTCTTCTAATTGCTGCTTCATTTATTCTATCCGTTTTGTCATCAACTTCAATAGAGAATCCCTTTAACTCTCTTACAGTCACATAGTGTCCTATTGCGTCGGCTGTATTTAGTTTGAAATGTACGCGCGGATTCAGTCCTGTTCTCAAACGAGTTATCACTTCCCCCAACGTCTTCCATTCTACACTTTCGTCATTCTCGTCAAAGGTAAGCAGTTCGTTACGATAATGTTCATACTGCTTCTGTCTTGAAGCCAATTCGGTTTCAAGATTCGTAATCAATGAGGTGAAGGAATCTAAGATACGAACAATCTCCTGCTGAATAAGAAGAGGTGGAAGGGGGAGTTCCATAGTAAGCACGCAAAACATAGAAGGGTGTTTTATACCTGCACCCCGATAGAATGTGCTGATAACATCCAGTTGGCTCACCATCCAATAGTAGAGATATTTGTTGTCCAACCGACTTTTATCTAATGATGTGGCGATACGATTATCTCCTGTCACAAAGCGTCCATTATAATACTTCACAGTTGGATTTCCACCCCAAGGTATAGCGACAACTTCTCCTTCTGATATTATTCCTTCTGCTTTTTCTTCGGTCGTATAAGCAATATCTTCTGTAGTATACAAAATACGGATGTCCCCCGAATTATCAATTATGTCATCAAGTTCCTTTGCTAATAAATAATTGTACTTGATAATCTTCTTCTGCATGGACTTGTCTACAGCATTGAACTTCTTGTCCCACGCTGTTATTTCCCAAAGAGGTACCTTCTCCACCCCGTCCGGACACAGCCGCTTTATCATTTCACTAATCTTCTCCATACCTTATTATATATTAAAGATTAGCAATGATTTCATCCACCTGCTTACGCAACGCATTTCCCTCTGCAACAATCTCCGCAAGCGAAGCATTCAATGCATCAATATCAATCTTCTCACGCTTATCCTCTTGTTCAACATACGAAGATACAGAAAGATTGCAGTCGTTGGCAAGAATATCTGTATTGCTGACGAGTTTCGCTTTGTACTGAACATCCTCACGTTCATGGTATTCGTTGAAGATAGCGTCAAGATTGTCCTCTGTAAGAAGATTCTTATTGCCGTTCTTTACATAGTCTTCACTTGCATCAATGAAAAGCACGGAATTGTCAGCTTTCGACTTTTTCAGAACGATGATGCAAGTGGCAATGCCTACACCAAAGAAGAGGTTTGAAGGCAATTGGATAACGGTGTCAACATAGTTATTCTCAATGAGATATCGACGAATCTTCTGCTCTGCACCACCACGATACAACACACCAGGAAACTCTACGATGGCAGCTGTGCCTGCAGTAGATAGGTTATAGAGAATGTGCATGGTAAAGGCAAGGTCAGCCTTTGTCTTTGGAGCAAGAACACCAGCAGGAGAGAAGCGGTCGTCGTTGATGAGCAAAGGATTGTCATCACCTGCCCAACGTGTTGAGTAAGGAGGATTGCTGACAATGGCATCAAAAGGAATCTCGCCAAGATGCTTGGGTTCAATCAAGGTATCGCCCAACTCAATGTCGAACTGATTGAAAGGCACATGATGCAGGAACATGTTGATTCGGCAAAGGTTGTAGGTCGTGATATTGATTTCCTGACCGTAGAAAGAAACAGCCTTTGCCTTGTCCTGCCCAAGCACCTTGGCAAATTTCAACAGCAAAGAGCCAGAACCACACGCAGGATCATAGACCTTAGTGATTCTGTTCTTGCCATCGCAAGCAATACGTGCCAGAAGTTCAGCCACTTCCTGTGGAGTGAAGAACTCGCCACCACTCTTACCGGCATTGCTGGCATACATAGTCATCAGGAACTCGTATGCGTCACCGAAGGCATCTATCTGAGCATCACGAAGGTCACCCCCAAGATTCATCTGACCAATGTTCAGCATAATCTTGGCAAGCAGTTCGTTACGCTTAGCTGTAGTAGCACCAAGTTTAGGACTGTTTACGTCAATATCGCTGAACAATCCCTTCATATCCTGTTCACTGGCTGTACCGATGGCTGAGCCTTCAATGTTCTTGAAGATAGTGGCAAGCGTAATGTTCAAATCGTCATTATTCTCAGCATCTGCAGCCACATTCTGGAACAATTCAGAAGGATAGATGAAGTAACCCTTCTCATCGATGGTTGACCTGCGGATTTCCTCATCAATATCATCGTCGGTAACGTCTGTTGCATAGTTGAATCCTACGTTGCCTGCCTCTTCCTCTGTAGCATTGAGGTGGGCAGTCAAATCCTCACTGATAAAACGATAAAACAGGAATCCAAGAATATAGTTCTTGAAATCCCAACCGTCAACGCTACCGCGCAAATCATTGGCGATAGCCCAAATGGTGCGGTGAAGCTCCGCACGCTCTTGTTCTTTGCTCATAGCACAATAGATTTAAAGGACGTTGCTGTCTTATCTGCCGTGAGCAAATACGAAGAGCCTAAGATTGAAGACAAAGAAAGCGTGAACGCTTCTTATCTTCAACCAGAGGCCCTGAGAATTGCCCACGAAATACAGATAAGCCGTCCACGCTATTGCGCAGACGTTCTAATTATTTCTGTACCTCGTTACTTTTGAATCAAATTAAGAATTTCTCAGGTTCCTGGTTGATTCGATAACACAGAACGTTGTTATTATTACCAAAAAGGTCGGCTCCGCACATCCCTCCTACCCCACCTCGCTCGGCGGCATCAACAGACGGACAGGCTTGCGACATTGCAAAGATACACATTTTTTCATTAATCCAAAAGGAACATGCCACAAAATCACATCTGAACCAACAGATTTTGTGGTAAAAACAAGAAAATAGCCCAACGACAGCCCCCCCACCCCCCGAGGGGGGAGTAAGAGAGATGTACAATAGGCTGCGCTGTGATTTGGTGGAAGGAAAGTACACGAGTTCACAGGTTTTTATCGAGCACACTTTTGAAGACGTTCAAAAGCCGATGCAAAGGTTTTGTGGAAGTTTTCAAAGGATAAAAGAAAACTCTGTGCCTCTGCGTCTCTGTGTTTAAAAATAATAGGAAAAAAGAAATCTTTGCGTCTCCGCGTCTTTGCGTTCCATCAATATAAGTTGCTTGACAATACAATATCTTCACACTATTTCCGCAAGTACCAAAAACTTTATCATTCGCATGTTGTTATGCGTCTAAGAGACATACTGAAAACAAAAAATCAGCTATTCCATTTATCCGCCAAGTCTTCCTTGAACTTGATGAATGCAGAAGAAATGACCTCGTATTGAGGATGATTATTACATAATATTAATGAAGCAAAATATTCCTCTCCGTCAACTTCTATACTAGCAGGTATTATTGTATATAATTCATGCGAGGCTTTTTCCTCAAACCAAATCCTAAAAATTCTGTCTCTGACTTTTTGACGTCCGTCAGAGGTGTCACAAATGTATAACAGACTCAGTTCATTGTTCTTAAAGAACTCTTTTATTATTTCTACAATAGTGTCACGAACCTTAATATCACGTGGTTGAATTTTATTCTCAACATTATCTATGCACAACTGATAAGAGTTGTCTAAATTCAGAGTATAGTCTATCACGAAGCTTATTTCATATTTCACCCCGTGGTCAGTTACAAATACAAAACTACCATCTCCGCTATTTTCAACCTTATAGGGAGATGTCAAGTTTATGCTATTTGCAGAAAGGTTTAGCATATCTTTATTGTACCAAATCCTTTTGCTTCAAGTTCTTCTGCAGTTGCACCATTTCTGCGACACTCCATAAACTCTTGTTTACGGCGTGACGCATACTTAACGAACTGAACAAAGTCCTCTTTAGTCTTGAAATTCACATCTGTTATACTCATATTTTCTTAATATTAGTAGTTCAGTAATGCAAAATTAAGACAAATAATTGGATTACACAAATTTTTCCTTGTATTTTGTTTTCAGTATGTCAAAGAACGCCTGAGCCGAGTGCAAAGCCGAACTTGCCTGTGCTTTGCCAAGGCAATGATGTGCTAAGGCCGAAAGGCCAAAAAAACGCTCTTTATCCTCCCACTCTTTAAGGAGAGAGGCTTTGAAAGTGGCTAATTCCTTCACGCTTCACTTTATGTGCGCTCAGTGTGCGTTCACAAATCTGTGAAGAACTGTGAGCGAAAGTAAAGCGAACTCAATGCGAACACAATATCGGGCCTTTAGGCCTTAGTGAATAGTGAAAAATGGGCTGGTGCGACGGTTTTTATTGAACCAAAAAGAGCCGAAGAAACTTGTGTTCTTGCCCTTCACGAGGTCTTATGTAACCGCTTCCCCCTAAAGGGGGACGGGAGGGGGTCTGATTTCTTTACACACCAAAGATCCAAAACACACCAAAACACCCATTTTCTTCGGGTTGGAATCCTACGGGTTAATAACGGGTTGATATCGGGAAGGTATCGGGAGGGCATCGGGAAGGCATCGGGAAGGGTACGCCACAAGAAAAATATGGACAAGAATAAAGATGCGGCCAACACTCACCAGTTTGCCGTAAGAAAAACGGCCAAAAACGGATAATTTCACAAGTACACCAATGATTTTACCACAAAAACACCGAATGATTTACCACAAAAACACCGAATGATTTGCCACAAAAACACCGAATGATTTGGATAATTAAAAAAATATTGCTAATTTTGCGCTCAAATTCAAATCATTATGGAATACTTAGTACGAATAGCAGATATCATGCTGCAAGAACGATTAGAAGCATTCGGAGCCATCCTCATAGAAGGACCAAAATGGACGGGCAAAACGACGACTGCAGAACAGCAGGCAAACAGCGTGCTGAAGATGCAGGATCCGGACAAACGCGACGAATATCTCACCACAGCATCAGCCAAACCATCGTTGCTGCTAAAGGGCAAACAGCCACGTCTGATAGACGAATGGCAGGATGCACCCATGTTGTGGGACGCTGTACGCACGGCCGTCGACAAAGAAGGAGGCAGGCCCGGCCAATTCATACTGACAGGCAGCAACACCGTTGACAAAAACAAGATTCTTCATACCGGAACAGGGCGCATCTCACGCATGAAGATGTGGCCAATGAGTCTGTGGGAATCACAGGACTCGTCAGGCGAGGTATCTCTGCAGGAACTGTTCGACAATCCTGACTATGACATTGATGGTGCTTCCAGTAAGTTAGACGTACCCGACCTTATACGGGTGGCCTGCCGTGGAGGTTGGCCAGCAACGCTCAAGCTAAAAGAAAAGGCAGCCCTGATGATTGCAAAAGACTACGTCAACAGCGTCTGCGAACAGGACATCTCTGCCATTGACAAGAAACAGCGCAATCCAAAGGTAGCAAGGCAGATAATACACTCGTATGCACGCAACATCAGCACACTGGCCAAAAAGACCAGCATCCTTGCCGATGTCACAGCATCTGGTGAAATCACCATTACGATGGACACCTTTGACGATTACGTAGGAGCTCTTGAGAAACTGTTCGTCATACAGGACATTGACGCATGGTGCCCTGCTATTCGTAGCAAGACGGCAATACGAAGCATGCCCAAGCGCTGCTTTTCCGATCCGTCTATAGCAGTAGCCGCCATGGGCGTCAACCCCGACGCCTTGGAGACTCAGCTCAAGACCTTTGGCTTCATCTTTGAGCAAATGTGTGCTCGCGACCTGAGAGCATACACTCCCGACTTCGGCAGTCATCTTTCGTACTACCGCGACCGATATGGTCTGGAAGCTGACTTGGTGCTTCACCTGGAGGACGGCCGCTACGCCCTCATAGAATGTAAACTGGGAAGCAGGGAGATAGAAGAGGGTGCAGCCCATCTGCTGGAGTTGAAACGACTCATCCAGGAGCACAACAAGGCAGAGAAACAAGTCCCTCTGCGTGAACCCGACTTGCTCATTATCCTCACAGGAGGCAGCATAGCATATACTCGCACGGACGGTGTGAAGGTCATTCCTCTGGCATGTTTGAAAAACTAAGCATTGCCAGAGGGTGGCCTGATGCCATCTGCCTACCAGTTATGGTTCCAGATGGAATACGATTCCTCCTTCACGAACTGATTATCTTCATCGTCTTCTGCGCCACCGCCATCGGTATCTGGTGTCTTATCATGCACATTGGTACTGCCATAACTCGTGCGCAGATGGACAACCTCCATTACATCCTCGTCCTCATAGAGGTTCACCACGGTGTTTGTAGGGTTAATATATGTCTTTTTCATTTCTTTCTTCATCATTTCAGCACCTTTCTGCCATTTACGATATTCACTCCCTTCTGCAACTTGCTGATGCGCATGCCTTGCATATTGTAAATAACGGTCTCATTATTCTGGTTTGCGTCCAAAACATCAGAGATATGGACACCCTCGTCCCATTCATCAAAATCGAAGGCAAAACCATTCACGCCTGCCGACAAAGCCCAGTTTGGCAAGCACAGAAGCGCCGTGCCAGCCTTTACCTTAAAATCGCCTGTACCATCTGATTTGCCATACCAGAATCCCAAATCGGATGATGTGGATACATCACCCGTATAATAGCCATAAGCCAGCTTATAATACTTGCACTCTTCTGCATCTCGTTCTGCATCATCAGCATACTCCTTATATTTTTTTGACTCCAGGCATGGCACAAGTGCATTGTATGCGTATGCCTCATCTGCCAGCAAAGGCCAGGTGTATCTGTATCTCACCTTCAAGTCAGGAACAAGTCCCGTTGTCTTGACACGCAGCAGCACACCCGTATTGGCAGGAATATAAACCTCCTTGCCTGTTTCCGTTGGCTTCACTTCGTATGTACTGCAATCCTCTGAGATAACATATACATGAAGGCTCTCAATGCTCACAACGTCTTCCTCGTCATCATCACCTTCTGGAGCATCTGAGTCATCAACATCCTCTTCAGGTATCAACAAGTCCTCTAAAGGCATAAGCACGTCATACTTGCTGCTAAACGTGGCATAATAACTGACAACGCTTTCATTACACTCGTATGCCTTGAAGGCTACATCACCGGCAAACAAGGTGGTGTAATGGGAGGCATTTATACCCGTAGGAACAAACCACATATAGCCAGATGCATAACATTGAGACTTTTCCGTCACATTCCCCCTATTTGACTGAACATAACCTTTGACAGACAGAGATGGCTCTTGTTTACCTGAAGTAGAATTCCAACTGGTAGCCTGAATAAGCAAACAGTTTTTTGTTTTAGCACTACTACTATTTGTTCCGGATGCAGTCAGCGAGAATCTACCCGACTGTTCGCCTGAGCCTTCCTCAAAACCAGTCCAGTTGAACCCACCGTCAATAGTTCCTAAATCATTACCTTTAGGACGTAACGTAATAGCCTGATCTGCTTGTTTGTTTTTCAACGTATAAACCTCATCCTCAAGGCTGATGTTGTAGATCATGTCATCCGTAATAATCTCGTTATCTTCATCAACAGAGATAGAACCATCTGGGTTCAACGTCACAGCCGATGTAACATCCACAGCCACAAGTTTTTTGTTCGTCACATTACCCGAGACGGCATAATACTTTCCCTCATATACATCAATCAAGTAATAATCGCCATCTGCATAGGCAGATATTGAATTCATATTGGCAATCTCTTCGGAGCGAATTGCAAACACTGCATAATAGGTTACGTCCTGCGTAGCCTTGTCAAATGTAGCGTATGTGGGTTTTTCCTCTGCATAAGCCATCTCTTCGGTCACCCAACCAGCGAATACCGTATTATCATCCTTATCCTCTACCATGGGAGCCTCAACGGAAGCACCCTCTTCCAAGGTTTCTTCCTTCACGATTACACCATCCACACTCCATTTCACATAATAGAAAGGCTTTTCCTGCTCAGAAGCCAATTCAAACACAACTTCCACAGACGAGGTCTTTCCGGTTGCATTGCCTACATTTATAGTAAAAAATCCACCATGCAAATTTGTGTCAGAAGAAGGATGTTCTGAATCTCCAAAGAAAGTAATAAAAGAACCATCTGTCGAATTTATCTTAACAGATTTAATTGTTCCCAGATCTGTCACATTATAAATCGAACCATTTCCCTTCTGCCATTGCATGGCACTACCATTCAACATCACCTGATTAGATTTCCATGAAACATTGAGAGTTACACTTTCATCGTCCACGCAAACAGCTACAGAAGAATGGGTGCCATTATTGGCAGCATAACTTGTACCATTGAAATCGTCTTGAGTGATAACTAATCGGTACTGAGTCGCACCTTCGGGAGTTACATCAGACTCAACCCTTTTATAAAGTTGAATTGGCGTTTGGCCACCACTTGTATAATATCTAAAACGATTTTGGTCTTTTGCCTTATTATAAGCTAAATATGAAGCGGTAGCATTATCCGTTGCATTAATTATTATATTCCCTTCTGACAAACTAATTTCATTTTTGCAAACACTGCTTCTATTAGTCAAGCCATTACTCTTTGTGGTATTTCCAATATAAAGCCCAGACGCAGACACAATGCTATATACTCCATTCTCACCGGAAATAGCAGAGATCGTAAAGGCGTATTTGCTATCTAATGAAATCTTTCCGTTTTCAATCTCTACACTTATGTTATTTCCCGCAGCATCAAGAGCACCTAAGCTTCCATTGAACGCGACCTTACATTCCTCACAAACGATCAAATATTCACCGCTCCAATCGGCAGGTGCTGTAGTTACCTTTTGATAAGTCACATCCTCTGCCCAACTCACTCCTACGCCTACAAAAAGCAGGAGAACGGCAAGCCATGTTTTCATAAGATATTTCATCTCTAAGTTTTTATTATTACGATTGCAAAATTACAAAAAAACTTCAACTTTTAACAAAAAGAATGAAAAAAAGCGTCTTTTTGTCACATATTGCCCATCTAATACATTCCCTCACATCAATTTCACGAGAATATGGAAGTATCAAATTTTTTCATCTCAGCACGCAACTGCTGGGCTTTGTTATCCGTCACCTCATCCATCTTGGCCCAAAAACGAGGACCGTGATTCATCTCAATGGTGTGACACAGTTCGTGCAGCATGACATAGTCGGACAAATGTACGGGCAACACCATAAGATACAGAGAGAGATTTATGTTCCTACGGGAACTGCAACTGCCCCAGCGCCCACGCGTCTTGTGTATCTTGACTTGAGCATACCGGAAGCCGTGTCTCTCGGCCAATGCCTTAAGTCGCTCCACAAGTACTACATTGGCACAATGGCGCATAGACTCCTCGATGACCTTCACCAGCCATTGCTGCAGAGCCTCATCATCAAATTGGGTCTGAGGAGGATAAGAGATGGTCAGTTCGCCATTGTGGTAACGAGCTGCCACACGGCGCACAGACGCTTCCTGCAGACGTACCTTGAAATAGGGAGAGTCGATGGAGAAATCTGGTCCTACGAAATGCTCACGCGTCTTCTCGTCCTGGTGTTGCTGAAGCTGTACGAGTCGGGGAAGAAGGGTGGCCACACACTCATTGAACTCCTTGAGCGTGAAACGGGCAGGAGTGGTGACACGAAATCCACCTTCGCAGGGACGGAAGGTGAAACGGCGTGCTCGTGCATTGAGATGCAAATGAAGAACGCCCAGCACAGGATGTTGCACTATTCGGTCGGCCATGAGCAAGTGTTCAAAATTATGTTTAGTGATGACAAAGCAGATAAACACGGCAATACCATGTAGGCCATTACCAGTCGGGTGGAATATCCGAAAAGCTCTCATAATCGGGCATGTAATACTCTTCGGGGCGGTCTTCCTCCGCAACAGCGGTCTTCTGTGCGTCTTGTTCTTTCTTTTTGGCGCCAAAGAGCATTGCCTCACAATTGGACAACGCCGCAAAGGGAGCAAACATGTAGGCACGTTTGACCAGCGGCATTCGAGCGTGATGCTGGGGCTCGTAATGAGGATGGTCTATGATGTCGGAGTAATCCATCAATACACTCTCAGTTTGTCGCCCACCTTAGGCATATAGTCGGGACTCAGGCCATTCAGTCTGTAAAGACTCTTCAACTTAATGCCATACATCTGGGCAATATCATACATCGACTGGCCATTGGTAACCACATGGGGATGATTCTTGAAGGCACGGTCGGCATGCGAACGCTTGGACTTGAGATACAGCACAGAACCCACGGCGGGCTTCATCTCGTCGGTCATATCGTTGTACTTGCGCAACTTACGCTGACTGACGCCCACTCCTGCTGAGATCTTGTACATGTCGTCGCCCTCTTGCACACGAATATAGTAGTTCTTGTTGTTCTCAGAAACCGGGTGACTGGTGTAGAAGTTAGACACCTTCTGCAAACCGGGTATTGAATAAGAGGGTTGACTGTTGTTGTTAGCAGGACGCTGTCCATTGGACTGCTGCGTAGTGTTGGGAACGGTTTGTGTGGTTATCTTGGCAATATTCTTCTCGGAGTTCTGGGCAATCTCATAACCGGTGTAAGAAGACTTCTTGCCACGATCGTAGTCAGTAAGGTTGTACTGTTCGATGATGCGGATAAGATTCTCAGCATAAGTGGGCGAGGTGGCATAGCCGCATTCGCGCAACCCCTTTGCCCAACCCACATAGTCGGTAATCTTCAAGGAGAACAGTTTGGAATAACGATCCTTTTTCAAGAATTTGGAATGATCCTCGTAACTCTCGCGGACTGAGTTGTACTTACGGAACTTCTCATTGGGCTTGTCGTCATTGCGAAGCACATACGGGCCAGTCCAACCCGACGACACCTTGATGCCAAAATGATTGTTGGCCTTAACGGCCAGCATACTCTGTCCAGCACCACTCTCAAGAAGGCCTTGCGCAAGAGTGATACTGGCAGGAATACCATGACGATTCATCTGCTCGACAGCCATCTCGGCATACTGGTTGATGTATGCCAAATAAGTACTATTTTGAGTTTGCGCACATATGCGAGTATGCGCGCAAGTCATTAATATTACAAACAGATACGTTAATAAAGTGCTACTTTTCTTCATTATTCTAAAGTTATAGGGCACAAAAATACAAAAAAATTAGCAACTGCGGAAAATTTGTACTAATTTTGTGCGATTTTTGTAAATCAAACGATGAGAGAATACACAATTGCATCGCAAGTATGCGTTTACAATTACGACGAGCTGCCAATCGACGAAAGGGAATTGGTAGATATTGCCCGTGAGTCAACACACCACAGTTATGCGCCCTATTCGCACTTTTACGTAGGGGCTGCATTACGTCTCAGGAATGGTGTGATCATACCCGGCTGCAACCAGGAGAATGCCGCCTCGCCCGTGACTATCTGCGCTGAACGCAGCGCCATCTTTGCAGCGGGGGCACAGTACCCGGAAGAGCCGGTAATGAAGATTGCCATCACGGCACGCAACGACA
>JAZLKL010000099.1:0-9866 GCA_045597585.1 Bacteroidaceae bacterium
CCAGAAAGGATGATACCTACGTTGATAGCCTCCTTGTTCTCGCTCTCAGCAGGAACGAACTCCACAACAGGCATACCATAGGTGTTGGGGAACAATGCCTTGATCTCCTCCTGGTTACCTACACTCTGGGTGGCAGCACCCACCTGAGCCTTAACAGGACCCTGCAATGCCTTGGGCAACTTGGGCTGATAGGCTGCTCTTGCAATTTGCAATGCACTCTTTTCCATTTTCTAAAATTTTAGTTGAAAATATAAATTAATAAAGTTTACACCTAATTATAAATACTATTTCGCTATGCAAAATTACATAAATCATTTTGAATAATACGGCAGAAAGGGGTAAAAAGAAAATATTTGCCTGTTTTATGAACAAAAATAAAGCCAAAAAGTTGCTCCATTCCAAAAATAAATGTAACTTTACAACCTGATCATCCATCATTAAACTGAAATGCTATGGCAAACAAGAGAAATTTAAAGAAAAACATCAATTACATCTGTGCAGAACTTTTAGCAGAATGCGTGGCATCCATGCAGTACACTAAAGCTTGCCAGGAAGACATCAACAACGTCATGTTCAGCATTATCGACATGCAAAACGACATGACCTGCCGTATCTCACACATGCAGCCTGGCATGAAGGCTTGCGACTTTGTCAAGAAGATGCGTGATGACATGGGCAAGCGCACAGACGAGATAATCGATCAGATAAACGCATTATTATGATTAAAGGACTTAGCAAGAGAATACTTACCAAATGGATGGGATTCAAGATTAATGTAACCATCCCCCATCCCGAAAAATACATTATCGCACTCGCACCTCACACCTCTAACTGGGACTTCGTCGTCGGAATCCTGTACAGTAGAGCTATGGGGATCAAGTGCGATTTCATGATGAAGAAATCATGGTTCTTCTGGCCATTGGGCTACATCATGAAAGGACTGGGAGGCATCCCAGTAGAGAGAAACAAGAAGATGAGCCTCACCGACCAGCTTGCCAAGGTGGCCAAGAGCAGAAAGACGTTTCATCTGTGCATCACCCCAGAGGGTACCAGAAAACGTGTAACAGAATGGAAGAAAGGCTTTTACTACATCGCCCTTAAGGCCGAGATACCCATCTTGCTCTATGCCATCGACTATAAGAAGAAACTCATAGAGTGCACAAAGATGATTACCCCAAATGGCAACTTCGATGAGCAGATTGCTGAAATCAAGGAGTACTTCAGATACACCATCGGAAAGATACCCAAGAACTTTGCCATTTGATTTTGTCCGAATTACTCATTTCTGCTTATTGAATTTCCATTTTCAGGACTAAGTACTGACTAGTTACTGACATAGGAATTGACTTAGGTACACAAAAGACTTATGCGAAACATACTGCTCGTATTCTTCATGCTGGTCACCACATTATGCGGTGGCCAAAATGTTGTCAAGGGCAATATCGAAGAACCCACGGCTCCACTTGTCGAACGCATGACATGGGGAGAGATAGAATATCGAGGTGACCCATGGGTGCACAACATGAGTCGCCCCTATCAGGTTCACAAAGGCTTACAAGGTCGTCACCTCAGCGTGACTGCCAGCCACGGAAGCTACTATGACCAAAGCGGACATCGCTGGACATGGCAGCGTCCGCCCCTGTACTGCACCACCGAGGATCTTCTTACCCAGACCTTTGCCGTGCCTTTCCTTTATCCTATGCTCGAGAAGGCAGGAGCCATCGTGTGGACAGCACGAGAACGCTGCTGGAATCGCGAGGAGGTCATCGTGGACAACGATACCCCTCAGAAGAATGGAGTGTACGTTGAGCAGAACGGCGAACACGAATGGCAGGATGCCGGCCCTGGCTTTGCCTGGCTGCATGAGGTGTATCACGACAAGGACAACCCTCATTCCGAAGGTACGGCACGCATGGTCGAGGCACAAACCAGCAAACGTCTATCCAGCAGTATTATATGGACTCCGCACATCAAAAAGGAGGGTGAATATGCGGTGTATGTACGCTACCCTTCCACCCCCACCAACGTGCCCGATGCCAAGTATGTCATCCGGCACAATGGCATCAGTACAACCGTGCGCGTCAACCAGCAGATGGGAGGCAACACATGGGTCTATGTGGGCACCTTCGATTTCTCGACGGGCATATCAAGAGACAACAGCATCACCCTTACCAACGTAAGCAACTATCGTGGTGTGGTGGCTGCCGATGCTATCCGCCTAGGTGGAGGTATGGGCAACATCGAACGTACCGACTCTTTGGGCATTGGTCCTACCGTGAGCGGCCTGCCCCGCTATCTTGAGGGTTCTCGCTACAGCAGTTTCTGGTATGGCATGCCTTATCACGTGTATTCTGCCAAGAAGGGCACCAGCGACTATGGCGACGACATCAATGCACGTCCCATGGCAACCAACTACCTTTCAAGGGGTTCTGTCTATCTGCCTGGCGACTCCGGACTTAACGTTCCCATTGAGATGACGCTGGCACTGCATAGCGATGCAGGATGGCGCAGGGACATGGGGCACATTGGTTCTTTGGCCATCTATACCTCCGATTTCGAAGAGGGTATCTTGCCCAGCGGATTGAGTCGCAAGGCCATAAGTGCCCTGGGCGATATCTTCCTCAGTCAGGCCAAGAACGACCTCAACAAGCTGTATGGTCATTGGGTGAGCCGAGAAAATCGAGACGGCAACTACGGAGAGACGCGTGTGCCACGTACTCCTGGTGCCATATTCGAGATGTTCTCACATCAGAACTTTGCTGAGATGCTTCTGGCACACGATCCCACGTTCAAGTTCCACATGGCACGCGCCATCTACAAGTCTATATTAAGATATGTGGCACAGACTCATCAGAAGACGGAGGATGACATCGTGGTGTCTCCCCTGCCCATCGCAGCATTTGCAGCAGAGGCCGACCCCATCAACAACCGTATCAACCTGAGTTGGAAGGCTGTGGAAGACGTACTTGAGAAGTCGGCCACCCCCACCTCGTATGTGGTGTACACCGCCAAAGAGAAGAGCGGATGGGACAATGGCACAGTAGTGCAGAGCACTTCCTACCAGATTGATGCAGAATCGAACACACTCTATCGCTTCAAGGTAGAGGCACTCAACGAGGGAGGTGCCAGTATGCCGAGCGAGGAACTCTGTGCCATGATCAGCGACAAGCGCAACTCGCCCAACATGCTCATCGTCAACGGCTTTACCCGTTTGGCTTCACCTCAGCCACTCGACAACGACTCGCTGCGTGGCTTTGTCATGTCTGCCGACCCTGGTGTAGCCTACCACCACACCCCCGAGTACTGCGGTCCCCAACGCTATTTCAACAAGGACGGTTTCCCCTACGAAACCAGCAATGGGTTGGGCTACAGTTCACTGGAGTGGATAGGCATGCTTATCAAGGGCAACACATTCGACTATCCCACCCTGCATGCTCGCGACATGGCGGCAAGCGGCAGGTTCCACATCTCATCATGCAGTCGCAAGGCTTTCGAGGAGAAGCGCGTGCAGGCCAACTCATACAGGCTTATCGACGTCATCATGGGTGCCCAACGCAAGGATGGCTATTCGCGTAATAACTACACCGTCTTCACAAAGCCTATGCAGGAGATACTCCAGCAGTTCACCGAGAAAGGTGGAAACTTGCTTGTCAGCGGTGCCTACGTGGGCATTGACACCCACACCACCAGCAGTTCGGAGGCTGAGGAGGCTGAGTTCAAGGCTGCCACCAGTCGTTTCGCGCAGCACACCCTGCATTGGCAGAGCAATCACGAAGAGCGTGCCGACTCCGTGCTCACCATACAAGGCATGAACACGAGTGCCACATTGCTCACCAAGCCCAACGAGGAGCATCTCAGCACGCCTCGCACCAGCATACTTCAACCCGTGGGCAACGATGCCTACTCTATATTGCTTTACACTGGCACCAACCATAGTGCAGCAGTAGCCTATAAGGGTACAGTAAACCGAACCATCACGTTAGGCTTCCCCATAGAGCAGATTGTAGAAGAAGGCACACGCCAGCAACTGATGGGAGCTTTCATGAAGTTCTTACTTACGGAATAAAGTTTAGATTGTAAATTGTAAACATACTTATTTATACATAAAAAACATGTCCTTTGAACTGACCAACTGGTTGCCCACCACCCGTAAAGAAATGGAGATGCGTGGATGGGATGAGCTGGACGTCATCCTGCTCAGCGGTGATGCCTATGTGGATCACCCCTCCTTTGGTGCTGCCGTTATCGGCCGCATCCTTGAGGCGGAAGGTTTGAAGGTGGGCATCATCCCACAACCCTCATGGCATGGCGACCTTCGCGACTTCAGTCGTCTGGGACGTCCTCGCCTCTACTTTGGCATATCTCCCGGTTGCATGGACTCTATGGTGAACAAGTACACCGCAGCCCGTCGATTACGCAAGGAGGATGCCTACAGTCCCGATGGTCGTCACGACATGCGTCCAGAATACCCCACTATTGTCTATACGGAGTGTGTACGCAAACTCTATCCCGATGTGCCTGTGGTACTGGGTGGCATCGAAGCCTCGCTGCGCCGCCTCTCACACTACGACTACTGGAAGGACTGCCTGCGTCCCAGCATCCTCTGCGACTGCGACGCAGACCTCATTGCCTATGGCATGGGCGAGAAGAATACGGTGGAGATCGCGCAACGACTCATCGACATGCTCGAGAGCTACGACGAGACACTCTACTACGACGAGACGGGACGTGCCTGCATATCACGTGCCTCCTTCCGAAAGGCTCTTACCGAAGGGGAATTCAGTCAGGTTCCTCAGACGGTGGCTGTATATCGGGAACACGAGATAAAGCATCTGCTCAGCATAGCTTCCGACAAGGACGGTAAGGATAAGTCTATTCCCATCCTGTTGCACAGCTACGAACAATGTCTGGCTGACGGCAAATGCCAGTCAGAGAACTTCCGCCACATCGAGGAGGAAAGCAACAAGATGCAGGCACAGATGCTCATACAGCAGACGGGAGACAGATATGTGGTGGTTTCCGCTCCCTACCCTCCTCTCACCACCGAGGAGTTGGATCATAGCTTCGACCTCCCCTATACGCGCCAGCCTCATCCCAAATACAAGGGCAAGCGCATCCCTGCTTTCGATATGATCAAGTTCTCCGTCAACATGCACCGTGGCTGCTTTGGCGGTTGTGCCTTCTGCACCATCAGCGCGCATCAGGGCAAGTTCATCGTCAGCCGCTCAAAGGAGAGCATCCTGCGCGAGGTCAAGGCCGTCACTCAGATGGAGGGTTTCAAAGGCTATCTCAGCGACTTGGGAGGTCCAAGTGCCAATATGTATGGCATGAAGGGCAAAAATGCCAAGGCATGTGCCGTGTGCAAGCGTCCCAGTTGCATACACCCATACGTGTGCCCCAATCTCAATGCCGACCATCGTCCTATCATCGACATCTACCGCAGCGTGGATGCCTTGCCGGGCATCAAGAAGAGTTTCATTGGCAGCGGTGTGCGATACGACTTGCTGCTCAATGACTACAAGGACGAGAAACTGAACCAGGCGGCACGCGACTACACGCGCGAGCTTATTGTCAACCACGTCAGCGGTCGCCTCAAGGTAGCCCCCGAGCATACCAGCGACCGTGTGCTCGAGATTATGCGCAAACCCAGCTTCAAGCTCTTCGGACAGTTCAAGCGCATCTTCGACGACATCTGCCGTCGTGAGCACATCAACCAACAGATCATCCCTTATTTCATCAGCAGTCACCCTGGCTGCACGGAGATCGACATGGCCGAACTGGCTGCCTTGACCAAGGAACTCGATTTTCAGCTCGAACAGGTGCAGGACTTCACTCCCACCCCCATGACCGTAGCCACCGAGGCATGGTTCACAGGCTTTCATCCTTACACGCTGGACCCCATATTCAGCGCTCACAAGCCCGAAGACAAACAGGCGCAGCGCATGTTCTTCTTCTGGTACAAGCCCGAGGAGCAACACAAGATTGTGGACGAACTCCGTCGCCTTGGACGTCCCGACCTAATAGAGAAGCTGGGACTGAACCATGCACGCAGTGCAAACAATCACGCCAGTCATGCTCCCAATGCCCCTTACGGCAACTACCATAGTGGGAACGGCAAGAATGGCAACAATGCCAACCGTAACGGAAACGCAAGGAATGGCAAGAGGAGAAGGTAAGTAAACAGATTTAAACAAAAAATATAACAACTATGTGGTTTACATGCAAGATTAAGTATGACAAAGTAGGCGAAGAAGGCCTGATGACAAAGGTTCAGGAGACCTACATGTTGGATGCACTCAGCTTTACTGAGGCAGAGAAGCGTTTCATCGAGGAGATGGAGCCTTACATGAGTGGCGAGTTTGAGGTGACGGATATCAAGAAGACCAAGGTGAGCGAGCTCTTCGAGAGTGAGGACTCATTGGCCGACAAGTGGTACAAGGCCAACGTGGCACTCATCACCATCGACGAGAAGAGTGCCAAGGAGAAGCGCACCAACTGTCCCATGTTCGTTCAGGCAGCCAACATCAGCGATGCCCTGAGCAACCTCCTCAAAGGTATGGCTGGCACCTTGGGCGACTATGTCATCACCAACCTGGCCGAGACTCCCATCATGGAGGTTTTCCATGCTGACCTTTCCGGACGTGGTGAAGAAAAAACAGCCTCGCAGAGTGAGGACTGAAAAGCGAATATGAAAGATAGTTTAGTGCTATTATCTTATTGAAGTTTTCCACCCCTTTGGGCTGCTGAAACTTAGGGAGTTAAAGGGAGTTAAAGAATTCAAAGGAGTTACTTTTGACAGCGGTCAAAAAGTTGACGTTAGATATGCACCCTATAAATTAGACGCATGGAGTTTACACCCATACCTTGCCACGAATCGTTACGTCCCTTTATACGCAACTACTGGATGCTGAGTGCCAGATGTACGGCTGTCGGCACACAACAGGTATTCTCGAATGGCGCAGCAAGCCTGCACTTCTACCTGACGCAAGACATAAGGATAGACGATGGTGACAGACGCTATCGCACAGTACTTTATCATCAGAATATGCAAAAGGTAGGAGTGGTGACGACCGAGGGGGCATTTGATATTTACGGTGCAGAGTTCGTACCTTTCTGCTCGCGTGTTTTCTTTCCAAACGAGATGACTGACATTTATGCTTCGCCCGAAGACTTGCACGACGAAGAGTTTATCACGCTTAGCAAAAACATCCACAACGCAGAAAGCACGGAGCAGCGCGTCGGCATCCTCGACGATTTCTTCTTGAAACGTCTGGCTCAGTTTCCCGAAGGCGATATCAACATGGAACGTCTGAGCGATGTCTTTGACAACATAGTGCCGACCGATGGTAGTACTGTCCGTTCCCCTCATAGTCAAGACGAGTTTACACCAGCCGATCTTGCCTCTACAGCTTGCCTGAGCCAGAAGCAGTTCACGCGCGTGTTTAATAAATATGTGGGTATGAATCCGAAGGCATACCTGCGTTTGCTGCGATTCCACAAAGCACTAAAAGAGATTCAGTCGTCCTCCGACAGTTCTTCACTTACCAACATTGCGTGGAGTTGTGGGTATTACGACCTCGCACACATGGCCTCAGACTTTCGCGACATCTGTGGCTATACTCTCCATCCGAACTTATCCAGCAAGGCGGGGAGCTCACAGAGGCCTTTGGACAGAGGTTCAGTGGACTAATGAAGAAGAAGATAAAGATAGAAAAACTGATATAGCACACAGCCAGAATGGACATTCTTGCGCGACTAAGCACCCCAGATGCTGTAGCTACCATTCCACTTGTAGTTCTGCAGCAAGAGCTGGCGCAGCTTCTCTACCTTCTCCTCTGCAGGCATGTCTGCGGGCAGGTTCAAGGCTGCCTGTTTGTCTGCCAGAGGATTTTTATGAGCACTCGCTTGCGCTCATGTTTGTATGTTAACGGACGTTACTCCGTTGTTATTTTCTTACACTATCACCTCCACCAGAGTGCAACCATCCTGTTCTACTACAGGAAGTAATCCTGGTGTTTTACCCTTGTTGAAGCAGAAGGACACGAGGTAACCAGTAGTTTGGTTCTTGAGCCTGAGATACTCAAACAGCTGATTCTCACCCTTGGCATGATAACTGTCACCTCTCCAAATCTTCAACTCGATGACGTACTCATGGTTGTTGTAATTGATGATGAGGTCGGTACGGGTTTCGTTGCGCGTTTCGGCTTCTACATAATAGTGACCTACGCCATTGATGATGGGGCGGAGATAGAGCTGGAACTGTTTGCGTCCCTGCTTCTCCACGAACTTGGCATCCATCTTGCCGTCTGTGGTTCGGAAGATTTCGTTGAAATGCTCTGAGAACTTCTGCAGGAGCAAAGGCATGTCCAATCCGTTGCCTTTGACGAACTGGGTTTTCTCAATTGCACCAGCTGAGAAAATCTCCGACTCCTTCTCTTCTGCCATGAAATACTCGTAGATTCGGGTTTCCATGATTCTACAGGCAATAGAGAACGAACCGTTATGCACATTGATGATGTTGAACTGTTCTGCCAGCTGAAATGCCTGATTGTCTGGATTATATTTGCGAGACTCGCCCGAGAAGAGATGATCCTTAAGCAGAGACTTAAGTTCGGGAAACTGCTCAATCTTCTTGATCATGTCATCAAAGAGCGTGTTGCGTTCATTGAGCATTACTTTTACGGCAGTGAGCAATCCCTCGTGAGTCCAATCATCCAGTTCGTCCATCACCTGGCACAAACGGGAAACGAGGAATGGGTAGCCACCAGTGTATTCGCGTATCCACGATGCCACCTCAGCCGTATCCATGCCCTTATGATGGTCAGCCTCATAGTCATTGAGCATTCCGGCAATGCCATCGGCAGACAGGCTCATGTCCACATTGAAGGGCACAGCAATATTCCAGGGGCTGTTATACTGATGCTCATCCTCTGCACGCATCTTCAGCTTGAGGTTCTTTATGTCATATACACCTGCAAGGATGACGGATTGGAAGGTGGGATGGTGTTCGCGGTCAAGATACATATTTCGCAATCCCCCAAGAAACTTAACAAATCCGTCATTATTCCCAGCCTGATCCACCTCGTCAATGAGCACTACAATCGGCTTAGAAGACAACTCACAGAGTTCTGTCACAATGTCGGCAAAGTCAAAGTCGTCAACAGACTTCAAGCCTCTTGGAGCCACTTCATCAAGCAGCACCTTGATTTTGTCATCTGCCGGAGCATTACGCGTTTCACGTCTCAGCAACCTAAGAAATGCTGCATTAGCTGTGGATGCATCCTGAAAATAGACATCATCAACTCCCTCAAAACTGATCTTAAACACGCGATACTCATCCGAAAGCTGTTTCCTTACAGCCTCCAGCGTTGTAGTCTTGCCATACTGTCTGCCTCTATTGATACAGAAATAACTACCTTTGGCAATCATCTTACGGATGATTTCCAGGCGGTCGGTGATATCTACCATATAGTGTTCATTAGGGCGACAGGTACCCGCAGTATTGAAATCTCTCATGACAGAAACTGACTTGTTTAAGACTGACTTGTGTCACGCACCATGCACGCATACGTGTACAATAGTATGCAAATTTAATATTTTTTTTGATGAAAACAGGCAAGAATGTCCATATATCTTTGTCCGAAGCCCAAAATTTTGTGTTATGCAAGCCCGAATGGGGGGATGACAAAAGAAAAAGGCACTCTGATAGTAAGTGGAGTCGGAAGAAAACTATTGCTGTCCGATAAAACTTGAATCCTCGGGCGTTCACGCGTGAGCAACAAAAAAAAGGGAAAGAACCTTTGCCCTTTCCCAAAAGGTTTGTAACTTTGTGTGACCAAACTACAAATATCAAACCTATGGACAAA
>JAZLKL010000100.1:0-10305 GCA_045597585.1 Bacteroidaceae bacterium
TCCAAGAAAAAAGCAAAAAAAAATGTATTGGGGAATTTTTCAGGGAACTTTTGCAAGAAAAAACGTCTTTGTAAAATTCAATAAATCAAACGATTATAAAGACCAGGGAATTTTTGCCACTTTTTTTTATAAAACTTTATATACATACGCGCGCGTATAGAGAGTTTTAATAAGAAAAGTGGAAAAAATCCCCTGAGTCTTATAATTTGCTGAATATAAATAACATAATAGGGCATTTTCTTACTTAAAAGTTCCCTGAAAAGTTCCCCAATTACACACATTTACCATTATACGCACTCTTTTTACCATTATTGGGTACGTAAATTAGTGCAAATGGCATCTTACTACCCTGATTGGTTGAAAATTGAGCTACTTTCCCCCACGCTTCCCCCGAGGTTCCCCCGTAGAACCTACACAAATTCGTGGAGAATCGTGGGGGATTGTCGGGTGAAAGTAGGGGGCACTACGTGCATAGTTAAGAGAGAAACAGCCCCCCAACCCCCGAGGGGGAGTAAGATGGGTGAATACATTTCAATTAAGAATTAAGAGAGAAAAAAAAAGAGAAACAGCCCCCCCAACCCCTGAGGGGGAGTAAGATAGGTGAATACATTTCAATTAAGAATTAAGAGAGAAAAAAGAAGAGAGAAGAATGAATCGATGAGTTCTGCCTCAACGATTCGCTAACTAAAACCACAGCTCCACCCCGTGGGGAGTAAGAGAGATGTGGCCCACGCCAGCCAATTCTTCTTTCTTCTTTTTTTAATTCTTAATTCAACTTTCGCATGTATAAGGAGTTAAAGAATATCAAGGAGTTAAAGGAGTTAAAGACGATGGTCTTGCTTCTTGAGGCATTGTGGGGTACACCCGCATATCTAACGTCGACTTTTGACCATCGTCAAAAGTCTTTAACTCCCTTAACTCCTTTAACTCCCTAAAACTGAAGCATGCGAAGCTTGCGAAAGTTGAAATTCTTAATAGTGAATCGATGGGATTCACTTGATCTTATAAGCAGCAAAGTACTCTCCGTGACGAAGGTAAAGAATACCCTTGTCGATAGACATGTGTGCCCAGTAAGGACCACTACCCTTGGCCACACGGAACTTGCTGACTACATCGAACTTGTCGGAAGTGGGATTGACAAGGCCCACAAAGCCACGGCGCTCGTCGTAGGCAAAGAGCTTGCCGTCGGCTGCGATGATGCTTCCCTTGCCGGCACCACCTGCCCATTTCTCCTCATAATCGGTCTTACCGGTGTTCCAGTCAACGCAGCACCAGTTGCCATCGTTGTTGTTGACCCAGTTGGAACCATAGATCTTGCCATTGACCAACACATAACCACCGTGGTGGGTATCAAGCGTCTCGGTTCGCCATGTGCAGGTAACGCTCTTGAGGTCATCGGCCAACTGAAGCTGGAAACCATTGATGTCGTAACCATGGCAGAAGAAGATCTTGCCATCCTGATACAAAGCTGAGTTGGGAGCGATGTTCTGGAAGTTGCTGGGCTTACCCGTGTGCTTGGGTCCCCAGTCGTCGAAGCTCCATTCTATCTCACCATTCTCGGGATTCACGCCAATGACGTTGAAAGCGGTGGAACCTACAATCTGACGCTTGCCCTTGTACTCAATCATGATGGGAGAGACATAGCCAGACATGTCACCCAGGGCACGTGACTTCCAGATTTCCTCACCCGTCTCGCGATTGAGCGCCACCATGGTGGTCTGGTCACCACAGGGGGTGTAGATAACCTTGTTGTCGTACACGAGAGGGCACTCTGAGGTTCCCCACATACCCGTCTTGCGACCGTACTTACTACCACCGTCAACAGTCCATACAATCTTGCCGTCGTTGATGTTGATGCAGACAATCTCGCCCATTCCGCTGATGACATAAGCCTTATCGTCCACAATGGCGGGAGTGGTGCGTGTCTCAGGATATGACTGCTTCCAGGGATTGCCGTACTCAATGGTGTATTGCTTCTCACCCTTGAGATTATAGCATTGGAACACCTCCTTGGTCTGATCCTCGTTCATACCCGTAAGATAAACCTTGTCGCCCACTACGAGGGGAGAGGAGTAGCCCTTACCGGCATCGGATGTCTCGAATACCAGCTGAGGACCTTCCTCTGGCCATTGTGCCAACAGGCCCTTGTCGGGATAATAACCATTGTGGGCAGGGCCACGCCATCCGTAAGGAGTGACCTGTGCAGAAGCACTGACTGCCAACATACTGCCAAACAGTAATGTGAATAGTTTTTTGTTCATAAGTTTAAAAAATTAAAAATTATATAATAATATTTTGAAGATGCTTTTTTGATATTTTTTTGACTGGAGTCAAAAAGACGGGGGCACGGGGCCCTTCTCTTTTCTCTCTTCTCTTTTCTCTCTTCTCTTAAATTTTATACGCTACGAGCGAGGAGCCTCTGCGGATGTAGAGCACCCCATCGAAGATGGTGGGATGGGAGAAACAGGCTCCGGAGCCGTCCGTGATGCGGAACTCGCTTACCACATCGAGCTTCTCGGGGTTGATGCGGGCTAAGCCCATAGTGCCACGTCGCTCGTCGAACATATAGAACATGCCATCGGCCATGATCAGCGCACCGCGACCCTTGCCTCCTGCCCATGCCTCGTGGTAAAGAACCTTGCCGGTCTCGATGTCAACAGCTGCCCATTTGTGCTTGTCGCCCGTGCTGGCATACACCACGCCGTCTATCTCAACCATACCTCCCATGTACATATCCACTTCCTTGTTCTTCCAAAGCAGAGATACTGACGAGAGGTCGTCGTCCATCTGGTACATGGTACAGCCATGGCCGTCGCCTAAGCTCACCAAGAGCTTCCCCTTATAGAATACGGGAGTGTTGATCATGGCGTTCTGCCATTTCTTGTTCTCGGCAGGAGGGGTCCACTGGGTGTCATTCCACATCATCTTGCCGGACTCGGGATCCACGCCAAAGATATGTCCCTCGGTAGCCCCTATCACCTGACGCTTGCCGTTCCACTCTATCATACGAGAAGCCAGATACATGGCATTGTCGCCAAACCCTTGTGTCTCCCATATCACTTCGCCCGTGAGCTTGTGGAAGGCAGCCATGCAGATCTCCTTGCCACAGGTAGTCACGATGATGCGATCGCCATCGATGAGGGGATGCTCACAGATGCCTTGGTCGTTGGGACTGATGCCATACTTCTGCCAGTAGTCGATGCTCCACAGTATCTTGCCATCCTGACGGTTGAGACATACCAGCTCACCCATGCCACTCACCATGTACAGACGGTCGTCGTCGATGATAGGGGTAGAGCGTGTCTCCTGAAACGACTTGGTCCAGGCATGGCCATAGGTAACCTGATACACCTTGGAGCCATCCAACCTGTAACAGGTGATCTGTTCGCTTTGCTCGTCCTCGGTAAGGCCTGCCGTATAGATAAAGCCGTCACTCACCAGGGCACTTGAATTGCCTTTGCCGGCATCATTCACCACCCACAACTTTTCGGGACCCTCGGCGGGCCATTCCTTCAAGAGATTCTTCTCATCAGGATAGATGCCACAATGGTTAACCCCACGAAAAGTGACCTTCTGAGCCGATGCCTGTAAGGCGAAAGCTGAAAAAACGGATAATAACAGTATGCGATTCATAGTCTTGTATTGTATGGTTTGAGATTTCTGTGAATTAAACAATGTATTCCAATATAGAGTGTGACACTCAGCACCCCCAAGCAGACGAAGGCCAGCAGCAGGGTGCTGAGACCCGCGCCAGAGACATTGGCACTTATGCTTATGACCGAACCCACAGCGCCGGTGAGAATGGCATAGAAGGGTACGAGCAGGTTTTCGCGAATGAGCAATCTGCGGATGAGCGGTTCGCGGTAACCTAACGAGCGATAAAGCTGGATGGCATACTGGCTTGCCGTGAGGTTCTTGCGGACAATGACAAAGAGACTGAATATGCCCAGAAGCATACCTAAGGCTCCCAAGGTGAGGAAGATGACGAGATAGGTGTCGGTGACCTCAAAGAACATCTGTATGCGCTCCTGGGTGGTCTGAATGTGCAAGCCATACTCGCCCATAGCCATAGCCAGCAGTTCGGAGGCCTCGTCGGGACGTGAGGTCTTGACCAGCCACACCTCCACCCCACTCTCCTTGGGCCACAGCCTGCGGAAGTCGGCAGCCGACATGACAGCGTTGCCATGGAAGATGCCCGTGGGATAAGTACCCGCAATCAGCACCGGCGTATGCGTGCCCAGATGGGTATCGTAGTATAACGTATCGCCTACCGATTTCATCAAGCTCCATATCAGGGCCTCCTGGTCGATGTAGGCACAGGGAATTGAATGGCCAAGCGTATCGGCCTGCAAGCCAAACGAAGCCATCTCACTCAGTTCAACCCCCAGCACGGTAGGCGTAGATACCCTGTTGAGGTTGAGGCAACTGGCTTCATCCTGCGTATGGCGCAAGAAGGAAAGGATGTGGGTACTGTCCGGAAGTTCGGTAAGCAAGAGCTTTCTGCGCACATCAGGGTGATTCAGATCATATTGCACAGGCACTCTGCAATCCACGTACAACTGATAGCCGCCTGTGGATTGTGCGATGAGTGCACTGTCAGTGAAGTCGGGACGATTCAGGCCCACCGCGAACACGGTGAACACGCCCAGGGCAAGCGTCCAGTAGGCAAGCAGATGCTGACGGCACGACGCATAGATGGTTTGCCATACAAGCTGCGCCCTGTCCCAATGGCTGGCATAATAGGCCTGTTGCCTGCGCACCAGCCACACGCGCAGTAACATGCCCATGCCTATGATCCACAGGATGCCACAGATGATGAAGAGTATCATGCTGTGGAGCGCACACAGATTATAGACAAACAAGCCAAGGGTGGCGAGAAGGACGATGAACGTGACCACGAATGAGGATGACGCGGGTTTTGCAACAGACTTCTTTTCGGCTTCCTTCAGCAACTTGCGCAGCAGATACCACAAGGAGATGGCACAGACGGCGATGCCCAGAAGCCAGCTCACAAGCAGCGTGGGCAGCTGCACATGAAGTGCAAAACCCTCGGTGTGCGTAGCCCCGCTCCACACATTTCCCAGGAGCCAGAGCGTCAAGCCGGCATACAGCAATCCGGCTACCACGCCCAAGGGCGACACCAGGGCCATCAGCCCAAAGACCTCACGGAACAGCTGACGCTGCACTCGCTGGCGCGTATAGCCCAACTGCTGATAGAGCAATAGTTCGGCCCTACGCTCATGAAGCATCTCCGTAATGGGATTGAGCATCAGCATGATGCCACTGACTATGATGAAAAAGCCAAGTGCCATAAACAAGCTTGCAAAGTCGGTTCCGTTGTTGGCAGCCATCAAGCCCTCGGCACGCGGAGAAACAATAGTTATGAATGCCTCCGCGTTCAGACGCCTCTCCGCCTCACTTCGGCTGGTCTTCAGACGCACGGCGGTAGCCGAACCGAAAGCATTGCTCCAATCCTTTTCTATGGCACTATAGGCCACTATGGCCTTGGGGGTCTGCTGATGCTGGTACCAGTAGTCTTCGTCCACCTTCTCAATGCGATCCATGTCAATAGGCAAATCACTATCCCAGTCGGCACACTTCTCCACATGACTCAGACCCGGGAAGTCGGCCACGAGAAGACTGTCGTTCTTGCACTCATTCAAGGGCACTATCTGCTTGACACGCAATCTACACGTTGCCGTCTCAAGATTCTTGAGGTCTTTGGCCAGATAGTAGGTCATGCTGACAGAATCGCCCACCCTGGCCTGCAAGCGTTGCGAGGCATAGTCGGAAAGGATGATGTCATGATGGGAAAGAGGTTCTCCCTTCCATTCATCCACGGCTGTCACAAATGAATAAGGAATACGCTTGCGAGACTCCTCTCTGTGGGACGAAACCACGGATGTGTCGGTAAGGCAACTCAGGTCATTCACCAGATAAGAGAAATAACGCGAACAGGGTGCCAGCGTATCGACGATCTCGGAAGGGATGAAAACACCCTCGTAGGTAAGGGATGAGTCGTTGATGTGAATGCCCGAATAGGAAGGTTTCCAGGCGCTGCGTAGTTGTGCAGACGTGATCGGGGTGTCAGATAGAATCAGGTTGATCTTGCCCTCCAACTCCATCACCTCTGCCAGTTGTGCACGGTTCACAAAGAGGTTGAGAGGCAGGGTCTGTTCGTTTTTAAGCAACAGATTTCCCCCCTGCTCCACGGTTCGGCATCCGCTCACGCTCAATCTCATCTGGGTGGAATAACTCTGTGTGACGAACAACGTGCCGGAGGGAACCATATTGTGGGAAGGCAGATGCAAGACAAACTCGCCTGCGCCCCCCAGTTTGGCCGACAAAGGCTCGTTCACCCACGTCTGACCCATGGAAAGAGAATCATTGTCAACGCCCCACACATACACAGGTATCAGCTTATCGTTCAAAGAGATAAATCCATCCACCAAAAGCACTCCTTGAGCATGCTCAAAGACAGCATGACTCATGAGACTGTCGCTCATGAAACCCGTGCCGCTGGTAAGCAGGCTCTCGGTACGGCCCAGACGCTCTTCGACACGTCGAACCAAGGTTCCACGTACCGAATCGCCCAGCAACAAACTACCCGTGATGACAGCCATCATCAAGATGACGGCTATTGACACCAATCGGTAGTAGCACCTGAAATGGCGACGACTTTGATGTATGTACGATTGTCTGTTCACGCTTTATTCTTCTCTCAGTTTACCATTCTGAAGCACGTATGTCTTTTGTGCCACCTTTGTCATCTCGTCGGAATGCGTCACCATGACAATGGTGGTCTGCATCTCGCGATTTACCTTCTGAAACAACTCGGCAATGATTCGGGCATTGCGCGCATCCAATTGTCCGGTGGGCTCGTCTGCCAGCAGTACGGAGGGTTGGTTGATGAGGGCACGACAGATGGCCACGCGCGTCTTCTCGCCTCCCGAAAGCTGGTGGACAGCGCTTTCCTTGAGCTCTGCAATATCCATGAATGCCAACAAACGCTCCGCACGCTGCACTTCGTCAAACGTGGTGGCGTTCTTCTCGGCCAACAAGGGCAGCAGTATGTTCTGCATCACGGTGAACTGTGGCATCAAACGATGATCCTGAAACACCATGCCGATCTTCCGGTTGCGTATCTCAGCCACTTCCTCGCTCTTCACCTCCCTGCCGTCAAGGTGATAGGTACCCTTGTCCGGTTGCAGCAAGGTGCCGAGAATATTCAGCAGGGTGGTCTTGCCTGCACCCGACTCGCCCTTGATGGCCACAAACTCTCCCTTCTGCACCGTGAGCGAGAGGTTGTCAAGGACAGTCAACATACGCTTTCCATCCTCAAATTGCTTATATATATCGTTTAACCGAAGCATAACAATGTTCCTCGACTGGTTAATATGAAAAAACGATCGCTAATGATGGCCGGTGAGGCGATGATCTGTTCTCCCGCCTCATAGTGCCACAGTTCTGCGCCATCCTCGCTGTTGAGTATAGATACATGCCCATCCTTAGTACACACCAGCACCTTGTCCTGTGCCACCAGGGGAGAGCATTCACCCGTCTGACCGCGAAGCATCTTCTTCCATCTCACTTGTCCCGAAGTGCGATCCACGCAAGTGATGTATCTGTCACCCGAGAGGAAATATACGGCATCGTGCGTCAGCGTCGGCATGGACACCGCACCTCCCTCTTGCCCATCCTTATCCGCATCGGTGGAGTGGAGCTTACGATGCTCGGTGATCTTGCCACTCTTGAGCTTCATCTCATACACATTGCCGTTGTAGTCGCAGGCACAAGCCATTCCATCCAGTATGGCAGGAGAGGCAGGCACATAGGTGTCGAGCTCCAACGAATCGGTGATTTCACCTGTGGCAGTATCCACCACACGCACCCATGCATCGCATCCACCAAACATCATATAGCGATACCATACCGCTGCCGTGCCGTTGATGTAATATCCCGTCTCAAACTGGCCCGTCTTGCGTCCGGTAAGTGCCTTGAAGGTGTACATGCTATTGTCGTAACTACCCACAAGGAGATTGTCGCCCACAAGGTTGGGCGAACCGGAGATTTGTCCCAGCGTCTCGTATTGCCAAAGAGGTTCGACTTTCGTCTCATGAGGGCGACGAGCCAAAAGACGCTTGATACTCAACGCCGTGACATAGCCGTCAATGCGCCCAATATACAATACCGTGTCGCTCGCTATAAAGGAGGCCTCGACGGGTGTCTGCAAATCGTAGTACAGACAGGAGTCGCCCTCGACGGTATAACCGCGCAGTTCGCCTTTGCGATTGAGCATATACACCACCGAGTTGAAGACGATGGGAGAGGCTACCGTGCGACTTTTGGAAGAATGGCTCCACAACAGCTTGGGATGGTGGGACAAGGCACAATCGGTGAATCCGCATAAGGAGGGCGAACCACGAAAGATAGGCCAGTCGTGCTGATTCTTCTCTCCGTCACTAAACTCCTGTACCGTGGCACAAGAACTTAGCCATATCATCCATACGAGGATAATGACAGGGACTAATATGTTGAATGACTTTTTCAATTTGCTTTTTTTTACTTTGAGTTACTTTTGACTGACGTCAAAAGACAGGGGCACGGAGGCTACTCTTCCCTAAGGAACAATGCTCCTGTGGGACAAAGATCGGCGAGGTGCTCATCCACGTGTGCCCTACTCTCTTCGGGAATGATGACCCGCATGTCGAAACCACGATGCTGGAAAGTAAAACCATCCTGCGAATTATAGACACACAAGCCACAGCGTACACATTTGGCTGGTTCGAAGTAGAGTCGTCCGCACACATGCTGCTGCTCCTTCACCATCTGATGCGAGGACACGCCATAGCGAGGTGCCTTAATGCCGGCTTGTGAGGCATATTCGCGCAGCTTGCACTTGTCCTTGCCCTCGCAGGCACAATGCAGACAACGCGAGGGCTGGTTGTACACCTCCTTGAGCCACTCCTTCTCCGCATCGGAATATCGTCCCAGTTTGGAGGAGAAGCTATGCGCAGTCTTTGGGGCAGCGGGGACAACGGTGCCACCCTCCTTGTGACTGGCCACCTCGGCAATAATCTCGCGTATGGAAACCCGAGTGTCCACGGTGCCACGACGGCAAGCCTTCTCACACGATGCCTTGCAATCCTGACAAGGTAGTGCCTCGGGTGAAACTGCCTCACGCAAAACGGACTTGGCCTTGTCCATCTGATCCCGGTCATAATACAGTATAAGGCGAGCCACATCTATCTTGGCAGGACATACAACCACACAGGGAGCCTCGCAATCGGCACGATGATCGCTGAGAAGCAGTTCGAGCGACATGCGTCGCATATTCCTTACATCGTCCGACTCCGTATCAATATGCATGCCCTCTGTAGGATAGGTAGAACAGCTCGGCAGCATCTGGTCGTTGGCCACATTGCGAACCATGCAAACCATACAGGAGGCCTGATGCCTAGCTTTGCCGGCATAGCAGAGCGACGGTACATCATACCCTGCATTGCGCAACTCTTCCAGCAAGGTCAGTTCGCCCGATACCTCTAATATTTTGTCATTTACAGTTATCTTCATCATTTTTTCACTTTCTTTATGGCATGATAGTCACACTCGTCGATGCACAGACCACATTGTGTGCAAAGTGATGCATCAATGAAATGTTTCTCGTAGGGAGTGTAGGCAATGGCTTCGCTCGGACATGAGTGGGCACACTTGGTACAGCCCACGCAATCGTCCGTGATTTGGAACTTCACCATGTGCTTGCAAGAACCCGTACGGCAGATGCCTTGTACGTGTTCCTCGTATTCGTGGCGGAAATATCGCAGGGTGGAAAGAACCGGGTTGGGAGCCGTCTTACCCAATCCACACAGAGCCGAACGCTTTATGCTCAGGGCCAGTTCCTCAAGTCGGTCGATGTCTTCCATCTTAGCCTGTCCGGTGGACAAACGATCGAGGATGTCGAGCATGCGACGTATTCCGACACGGCAGAAGGTGCACTTGCCACATGACTCCTCGCAAGTAAACTTGAGGAAATAGCGAGCCACATCAACCATACAACTGCTCTCGCTAAGCACTACAAGACCGCCCGATCCCATGATGGCTCCCATATCATTTAAGGCATCGAAGTCAACTTTCACGTCGCAGAGCTCAGCAGGAATGCAGCCTCCTGATGGGCCTCCTGTCTGCACAGCCTTCAGTTTCTCGCCACCTTCCACTCCGCCACCAATGTCGTCAACAATCTGACGGAGGGTTGTTCCCATAGGCACCTCTATCAGTCCACCATGGTTTACCTTGCCAGCCAAGGCG
>JAZLKL010000101.1:0-5080 GCA_045597585.1 Bacteroidaceae bacterium
TCCGTACCAAACAGCTTCTTGAAGGCGAAGTCGGTGTAGAAATTCACGTATCTTTCTTTGAGCGAAGGGGAGCACATAGGCATTCGGTTTTAAATTCACGACGCAAAGATAGATAATTTTCACAAACTGCACAAATTTTCCCTTGGAAAAGTATGGTGATGCTACGTTATGACTATGATAAGACCCTGCTAAGTCTCCGCTGTGACTCCGCTCTTCCTCTGCTATATAGCAGACAAATAGCAGAGAAATAGCAGAGGAATAGCAGAGACACAACAGACCCATAGCGGACTGACAGCCCTCCCTCTAAAGAGGGACGGGTGGGGGCTTTGTTTGGCAATCATCAGGCGAACGTAACTAAACCCTCCCCCTCCACAGGGGAGGTGGTCGCTTGCGACCGGAGAGGGTCTGGGTCTTTTCTTCGGCATGAAACCCTACGGGAATGTAACGGGAATGTATCGGGATGATATCGGGATGATATCGGGAAGGCTATGGGAAGAGAAAAAAGAATACAAAACACGAGAGAGGTACAAGGAACAGCAATACTCTGAGTTTTTGAGATCACCATAAAGATAAAAGTCTGTTATAATAGGTGCTTCCGTACAGCCTTACTTCCCTAAAAAACATTTCGTAACCGATATTTGGAAGTTATCGTTTTTTACATTACCTTTGCACAAAACTTAAAAACAACTATTTAGCAAATGAAAAAAAGCATACTCATGACCATGGTAGCCGGAATGGCTTCTTTGGCAACAATGGCGCAGAAGCCTTGCAGCATTCAAGGTACGCTGACCGATGACATTAAGGCAAACAAAGTGTATATCGTGCTTAGCAACAACGACTTATCGTTTGATTCCGACAACATCGACTCTGCCGAGGTCAAGAAGGGAAAGTTTAGCTACACCACCAAATTCAAGGATGTGCGACGTGCACTCATCATACCAGTTATGGACGAGGCTAAAAGCGTAAGTATGAATCAGACACAACTGCTATTGGTGCCAGGCGAGAGCGCGCAGGTAGAAATACGAAAGAAGGGTGCCACAATCGGTGGTTCCACCTTCTACAAGCAATGGGGCGGAGCATACAACAACATCAACGAGGCCACAGAGAACGTACAAGCGTTTGTGCAGAAGGCCAACCAAGAGGCACAGGGCAAGAGTGAGCAGGAACTGGATGCCCTGCGAGCCAAGTTCAACCAAATGCTGAAGGAGCGCGATGAGGCTATTGCCAGCTATGGTGAGAAACACATGTCGGAGGAGGGCTGCGTGGTGTATTATGCCATGCAGGTAGGACCGGCCGCCAAATACTACGACATGATGACCGAGGAGGTCAGGAAAGGTGCTCTGGGAAAACTCGTCAAGAAGCTTGCCGACGATCAGAATGCCAGAGACGAAGCACGTAGCAAGGAAGAGGCTAAAGCCAAAGGAGCCGTGGAGAAAACCGCCGAGGGCAAGATGTTTGTTGACTTTGAGGCCGAATACGAAGGCAAGGTGCAGAAGTTGAGCGACTACGTAGGAAAGGGCAAGTATGTGCTCGTGGACTTCTGGGCAAGTTGGTGCGGTCCTTGCAAGGCTGAGATTCCCAATCTCATCGAGGTTTACAATAAATATAAGAGCGACAAATTCACGGTACTGGGTGTAGCCACATGGGACAAGCCCAAGGACACGCTGAAGTCGATTGAGCAACTCGGCATCCCCTACCCCCAGATTATGAACGCACAGGAGGCTGGAAGCGATGCATACGGCATCTTGGGCATTCCACAAATCATCCTTTTTGGTCCTGATGGCACCATTCTGAAGCGTAACCTACGTGGCCAGATGATAGAGAAGACGCTCTCCGAGCTGTTGGATAAATAAGTAATCTTATTTCACTTTATATCAGCTGATTGTGAAAACCTGACGGTTACACAATCAGCTTTTTATTTGCCATAAAACTACTTATTTGCCAAGAATCTTCTTGCCGTTAGAGATATACAACCCCTTGGGAGAAGGATTTTGTACACGTCGTCCCTGAAGGTCGTAAACCACGGATGAAGCAGGCGAGGTAGTCACCTGGTCGGTAATGTCGATGACGGGAGTAACGCCGTCCGCACTCAGGCACATTTTTGTGACAATCATTGAGCTTGTGCCAAACGAGAATCCTATCATGTAGATCTTGGAAAGGTCAACCTGCTCCTTCTTGCTGTTGGTCAGCGTGCGAAGGTCGATCACGTGCGACTTGTCGGTGGACAGAGACTTGGCGAAATGAGTCGCCAGGAAGTCATCGACGTTATAGACAAAAAGACGAGAGTTGGCACTTGGCTTAATCTTGAAATCGACCATCAGATAAGGATAGTCGGTAAGGTCTAATCCACGATGGAACACCCAACCCGAGAATCCATCCGCACCCGACGACTTGATGGTGGTGCCGGACGAACCGCTGGTGACCGTACCCGTCTTGTAGAGTGAAGGACGGAACACAGAGGTTGAGAAGTCGAAGAGAACGATGTTGACGGGGATCGTCAGGGAGAGTTGCTTGCCCTGCTTGTTGGTAAGGGTGGCTGTGATGTGAGTTTCACCCAGTTGCTGACCTGTGGAAAGGGTGGTATTGGAGAGGCTCAGCCATTCCGGATTGGCTATCTCATACTGGCAGGCGCAGGTTACATCGTGCTCCACGCCATCAGCATCGGTGCAATATACGTGCAACTTGCGGTCGGAAGCCGGGAGCATCGTCACCATGTCGCCAGGCACGCGGAGCGACACGATGTCGTAATCCACCTCATTCTGGTATGCCTCCAGGTATTTGAGCATGTGCTGGGCATATCTGCGACCGATGATGCGATAACCCTCTGAATCGAAATGATACTGATCGCCAGCCTTGCACCCCTCGCTCGATGCCACGAAACAGTTGGGCACGGCATTCTTGAGCTTGTTGACGGCGGGGATGTGGTTGGCACACACGCCCCCATACTCGGCACGTACCATCTCGCCGGCAATAAGAGGCACCTCGGTAGCCTGCAGACCCAGTTCGTCGAGCATACGGCTATAGATGCGATGCACGTACTGCCCCCACTTCTCATCGCCCATATTGGTCTCACCCTGATGGATGAGTATGCCCTTGATGACACCCTGCTGCTGTGCCTTCTTGGCCAGATCCACCAATCGGCGGAAGGGATTGTTGCCATAGGCACTTGCCGCGCTGGTCATATACGAGGGTTGTCCCACGATGTAGGTCTTGCACACGTCCTCGTCGAACATCTCTATGCTGCAACCATCCACCGCCACGTTGATGACACCCACGCTGATGCTGTCGGGCAGGTTGGCCACCATTTCACGGCCGAAATAGTCGGCAGGGCACAATCCCGTCTCGGGACGGCACAAAGGGGGAACTGCCGTGTACCACTCGCCCATCTTCCTGTCCATCTTGGGGAAGTCTACGGCAGCCATCATCTTGAATCGCTCGGGCACCTCGGTAAGGTCCTGAGTCTCTATCTTGCCCTTGCCCTGCATATTGCTCTGTCCGAAGCAAAGGTAGATATGGAAATTGGGATCAACACTTTTCATTTCACTTTCATTCTGTGCCCATCCTGCCAGGCAAGACAGCCACAGCAGCATAAGACCAATTCTTCTTTTTAACATAGTTATTTGTTTTTCTTTTGGTTAAGGATTTCTACTTTCGCATGTATTCAAGTTTCAGGTTATGAGGTTGTGAGGTTATGAGGGACGATGTAATCTCAACATTACGACGCTACTTTCTCCCGACCTTCGCACGACCTTCGCACGACGTTCCCCCACGATTCTCCACGGATTTGTGTAGGATCCTCGGGGGAAACGCGGGGGAAACGCGTAAGAATCCCGGAGGAAACCCAGAGAAAACCCACATCCTCACGACGTGCCTACTTCTTGTTCACGTAAAGTTCCTGAGCATCGGCGGTAGAGATCTGTCGGCTGCCAAGGAAGGCTACCATAAAGGCATCGGGGAAGGACTTGCGCATCTTCTCGAGCATCTTTCGTGCCTCGGGATAGTCGCTCGTATTGCCGTACAGGTACTTAAACTTGCCATCCTTCTCCATAATCTTGATGTTTCTCCATCCCTTGAATCGTGGGTCGCTGATGCTGACCTTCTTGGTCAAGGCACAAATCTGGATGCGGAAGCTCAGTTCCTCGCTGTCCAGTTCAGGTTCGAGCGTGGGGTCGAGCACCACGGCAGCCTCGGCCTTGGCGTTGGCAGCGTCCAGGGCAGCCTGTTCTGCCTCAGAGACGGGCTTCTCGGCCTTAGCCGAAGTGGTGGAGGCATTCTTGCCGTCCTTTCCCTGCGAAGCCTGAGCCAGCTGTTTGTCGTCGGCTCCCTTGGCAGGGGGAACGGCGCCGCTGGAACGTCCACCCGTGCGACGCATCTCAGCCAGGGTACGCTTCTCGCGACCACCATCGATGGTCTCCTTGTAGTCGCGCAAACCACGGTAGATGCATTGGGCTATCTCCTCCTGGCCCTTCTTGCTGGTCATATACTCCTGCTCGCTGGGCGTAGTGATAAAACCTATCTCGGTAAGAATGCTGGGCATGCGGGTATGCAGGATGACGTAGTAGCGTTCGCGCTTTACGCCACGACTGATGGGGCGCCCTACAAGACCATAATACTTCTGCATCTCCCAGGCCAGCAGCTCGCTCTTCTGGATGTACTGCTTACGGGCCTTCTCCAGCCCCTTGTTGTTGGTGGCTCCCACGGGACCGTAGAACGTCTCGGTGCCTCGCACATTGGTGTACTCAGGAACCGAATTGACGTGGATGCTGAGAAACAGGCTGGCATCGGCACTATTGGCAATCTCGCAACGCTGACTGAGCGAGAGGTATTTGTCGCGCTCACGCGTCATGACAACCTTCACATTGGGTATGTTGGCACGAACCAGTTCGGCCACCCGCTTTGCCACGCTCAGCGTGATGTCCTTCTCCTTGGCCTTCGTACCCTCGCATCCCACATCGTTGCCACCATGACCGGCATCAATCACCCATACCTGACGCTTGGCCTTTGCCATTGCGCACAATGGTAAAAGCATCAGCATGAGAAAAAGTATGTATGCTTTGTTTTTCATTTCAACTGCAAAAAT
>JAZLKL010000102.1:0-13699 GCA_045597585.1 Bacteroidaceae bacterium
GTATCTGGTCAAAAGAATTATTTCAAGGTCTGCACTCAGGGCGAACCCGAGAATAATTCAGCAGATCTCCCAGGGATTGCTTGACTTTGAGCTGAATGCCGCTTAGTTTATGTTTTCATTTTTACCAAACCATTGTTATATTAGACCTGTAATAAAATAGATTATGAGACCATTAATAAAAATGAATACCTTTATGAGCAAGATGCGCGTTTTTTGTGTGTGCCTTTTGGGATGCTTGGCATCGAGTGTATATTCTCAGTTGCCAAAGTTGAAACCTTTGAAGGAAAAATATATGGTGGGCAACATGATTCCTATTGAGAAAAAAGGAAAATGGGGTTACGGGATAGAAACTGAGAAAAAACCGAAAGAAGTCATCAACTATGTTTTTGACGAGGCACGCGCATTTGTTGATAGTGTGGCCATTGTAAAGTGTGACGGCAAATACGGTTTTTTACATCGTAGTGGTGTCTTCATTCAGGAACCTACTTATGATGAAATTTCGGACTTTGACAATGGCTTGGCCTATGCAAGAATACAGCAGAGATACATGATTATCAACACCAAGTTGAAGGAAATCTGCCATTGGGAACAATTGAGCGACGGCTCGTTCAGTTTCTCGCTAAATGATGTGAGATTCAATATGCGACTTGTAAAAGGAGGTAACTTTAAGATGGGGGTGAAATCAAATAACGATGACCTTGATTATGATGCACCCATTCATGAGGTATGCCTGTCAAAAGACTATTGGATGGCAGAGACAGAGGTGACAAAACAATTATGGAATATTGTTGTTGATAATAGATCCTCTTTAGCTGAAACCCCACAATGCAATGTTACATGGGAGGACTGCCAAAAATTTCTGACAAAGATTAACAATATATTCCCATTCTTCAGATTCCGTTTGCCAACAGAGGCAGAGTGGGAATATGCAGCCAGAAATAGGGGCATAAGTACTGCTAAATATGCAGGAGGCGATGATGCTAACCAGTTAACATGGACATCGGAGAATTCAGAAAAACATGCACATGTGATAATGACAAAAAAGATGAATGAACTGGGGTTATATGACATGTGTGGCAATGTGGAGGAGTGGTGTAGCGACTGGTATAACGCAAGCTATTACAACATGCACCCATCAGAGAATACTAATGAACCTATGACTGACCCCACTGGACCTTCGAAAGGAAAGGGACGTGTAGTGAGAGGTGGAAGTTGGAAAGTGCCAGGCTTGTTGTCTCGCGCAACATATCGCAACAGCCATGACCCAGAGTACAAAGGCGAAGAACTTGGTTTCCGCATGGTTATGGACATCACTCACAAAGTAGAAGAAGGCAATTTGCGCGAAATATGTGAGAGCTTAAAGAAAGCAAAAGAGACTCAATGACAAAACAATACAATGCAAATATAAGCAACTCATTATATTGTGATTTTAATTACCAAGAACACTTTAATTGTCGTAAATTACAAGCAATAATGAAAAATTTCTTAGCAATATTATTTTTCCTTCTTTCTCTTGCAACGTTTGCCCAAAAGCTCTCCGTCGAGGCCTTCAAGGAGAATACAAATGATTTGTCTGCTCGCACAAGTTCTCGTGCTGACAATAATGGCACGCCCTGTGCCTTGGTGAAGGTACAGCTGGCAGCATCTGGCGCGCAGTTTGCGGGAAGTATAGTGGGGAACGTGCAGTACAATACTAGTGAGTACCTGGTGTACATGCCACTGGGCAGCAAGCGACTGACGGTGAAACTCGAAGGCTACTTGCCGCTGAATGTGCAGTTCAGCGACTATGGCATAGCAAATCTGGCATCGAAGACCACCTACGTTATGACCATTACGGGCGTGGTGAGCAGTACAGTCCAGCAACAGGAGGTCCGCACCAAGACGGGATGGATCATCCTTGACTCCAAGCCGCAGGGCGCTGCCGTGTATATAAACAATGTATTCGTGGGTAATACACCACTCGACAGCTACAAACAGCCGTATGGAAAATACAATTACCGACTAGACATGCCCAACTACCACAGTGCAGAGGGTATTGTGGAGCTGAACTCCGCACAGTTTGAGAGGACAGTAACGCTGAAACCGGCTTTCGGCTCTATATCTGTTTCGGGCAATGTAGCCGGAGCAAATGTACTGCTTGACGGGAAAAGCACGGGTAAGACGACTCCATGCACATTAACAGAGATACCTTCTGGTTCCCACGTTATCGCATTACAAAAAGAGAAATATGCTCCTATGCAATATAATGTCATCGTAAAGGACGGCATGGAAGCTAAGGTGAATGGAAATCTGGACGCCCGCTTCGCCTCTGTCACCATCAAGACCATGCAGGGGGCGGATATCCTTATCGATAACAGTCGAAAAGGTGCAACATCGCATACTCTCGATTTGATGGAGGGTTACTATGATGTGGAGGTGCGTCTGGCACACCATAAGCCAGCCACGAAACAGATACAGGTGGTGGCAGGACAGACGCAGACAGTCACACTGAACCCCACTCCCATTTATGGCTCTCTTGATGTTGTCAGCACCCCCCGCAATGCCACCATCACGATAGATGGCAAAGAGGTGGGGCACACCCCTTTCACCGTAGAGCAACTCCTTGAGGGCAATCATACGGTCAAACTCTCGATGGCTGGTTATTCCACCGTGTCCAAGCAAGTAACCATCTCGGACGGACAGACAGCCACGCTCTCTTCCACCCTGCAGAATGGACGTGAGATAACCATCACATGTGCAGGTGCTGACTCCCACATCTATGTCGATGGACAGGACATGGGCCTTTCGCCTTTCAAGGGAAGCCTAACGTACGGTCAGCACACAACCTATGCAATGCTTAATGGCAAGAAGAGTAGCGAGCAGACAATATCCGTGTCCGAAGGCAATGGTGCTTTGCCATCCGTTGTCTTGTTTTTCTTCGGTCCACGGACATTCACCGTAAAGGGTATAACATTCAATATGATTCGAGTTGACGGCGGCACATTCACTATGGGTGGTTCAAACTCAAACGAAAAGCCCACTCATCGCGTCACTCTCAGCAGCTACTATATAGGTGAGACCGAGGTAACACAACAATTGTGGGAGAAAGTTATGGGCAGTAACCCTGCAGAATTCAAAGGCAGTACTCAGCCAGTAGAAAGTGTCTCTTGGGATGACTGTCAAAAATTCATAAAAAGACTGAATTCACTTACAGGGCTGAATTTCCGTCTGCCAACAGAAGCCGAGTGGGAATTTGCTGCTCGTGGAGGCAACAAGAGTAAGGGGTACGAGTATAGTGGAAGTAATAACCCGAATGAGGTTGCGTGGCATTCCATGGACATTGATGATGAATCTCATCCTGTAGCAACAAAGTCTCCCAACGAACTTGGCGTCTATGATATGAGTGGCAACGTATGGGAATGGTGTCAGGACAGGTTTGGCAGTTACAGCCGCAATAAACAGACGAATCCTACAGGTCCAAGTAATGGTTCTTTCCGAGTGTTTCGAGGCGGTAGCTGGTACAACGAAGCAAGTGAATGCCACGTGTCGGTTCGTGCCCGCAGTCTCCCCTTCCAACGGGGATACAACCATGGCCTTCGGCTTGCCCTCTCCGAGTAACAGCTTTTGCTTGTGTCATAGGTACAGGACCATGATCCACTCCCTCTCCTCACGAGGGAACAAAAGAATCGAGGGTTATTGCAATCAATACAAAGGCTATGGATGCCCATCCACTTCCTCTTCCACGAATCTATATTCAAGCATGGCAAAGCAAGTAATGGAGGTTCTGTATGGGTATCTGGGGGAGCATTCGCAGATTATTTCTTTTGGGGTTGTACCTTCTTCTCTTCTGCTGTTAGTCGGCGTTCTACCTTCTTTACATCTTCACCTGGGAGGAAGTTCTCAGGGGCAATGCCACGTTGAAGAAGCATGTTGCACACAACAAGGTTGTTGTCCACATGTTCCTTCTCGATAGGTACCTGACCATAAAGGTTCTTCTGTTGCACGTTCACGCTCGTCATCTCTGCAGCAAAGTCTTTTGCTTTGATGCCGAGAGTGGGAAGGAAGTCGGCTACCGGTCGGCTTTGCGGAGCACCAAGACGACGTTTGAGTATAGCGGTATCCATGTGGAAAAGAGCCTTGTCGCCTTTGCTGCGGATTATGGCAAAGCCCTTGCTGTCAACGCCACGTTCATAGAGGACACCCGAAAGATGCTTCTCTGTCTCTGCCAGTTTATGGCGAGCCACTACACGTTCGTTTTCAAGCATTCTACGCTCAACGAGTTCTGCAACACGTGTCTGGATGGCGAAGTAGTTCTGCGCAAAGGATATCTCCGGCTTGCGTGGGTCACCATTTTGCGCTATGAGGTAACAGGCATAGCGGGTGAGCATATAATCCGTAATTTCACGTTCTGAACCGCTTCCAAGCTGTACCATTTTACTGACGCCGGTAAAATGGTCAGCTATCTCAATATCAGCATTTTGACATGCCTCTTGAGCTTTAGCCAAAACGTTTTCAAAGGTTTGCCACTTTGCGGCTTAAGGGGTGGGAACCTCAGTTATTATTGTTCCCTCGCGACGTAACAATTGCTATGTCCGGCTTTCCTTTTCGCTTTCGCCTCGGCTTTTTGCTCCTTCTTCTCCCGTTGCTTCCATGTCTTTAGATCGCTCTCGGTGGGGATGCTAAGTCCCATAGTTACAAATCTCAATTGACGCTCCATCAAAACTTCACTCACGGTGCACTCACGGTGCACTCAGGGTGCGCTCACAAAATCGTGTAGAACTGTGAGTGAAAGTAAAGCGAACCTAATGCGAACCTTGAACGATGGCGGGAATCACGCAACAAAAATAAAGCCCTGAATCATTACGGTTCAAGGCTCTATTTGCTTACTTTTTAATGTCAGGTAAATGTTGTGTCTGTTTTATTAGTCTTTATTTGAGTTTTGTTTCAAACTTTTTAATGTTAGGCAAATAGTGTGTCTGTTTTATAAGTCTTTATTCGACTTTATTTTTTCAAACTTTTTAATGTTAGGCAAATAGTGTGTCTGTTTTACAGTCTTTATTTGACTTTGTTTCAAACTTTTTAATGTTAGGTATATAAGTGTGTCTGTCTAAGTCTATGCTACTCTAATTGTTAACTTTTTAAAGTTAGGTAAATAGTGTGTTCTTTTTTGATTGTTATTTTGAGCGTCAATATGTTCTGTTAGTTTCTCTCGATGTAGATCTTCACCATTCTTACTTTCTGGAGTTCGTCGTATGCTTGTTTAAAGCATTTAACGGTCTCTGCCCATGGTGTGTCTTCGGTAGTGTGGCTTTGAACCTTGAAGAAGAAGTTGGCTTCGCCATTGCTTTCGTTCTTCATGCCGAAGAAATCTCTGTAGTAGGTCACATCACGATATTCATTCTGTTCCTCGTACCAGTAGATATCGTTGTCTCCCTTCTGTTCTTCTATGGGGTCACCATTTTCGTCCAAAGGCATTGCGCAGAGGGTAAAGTTGCCCTGAAGCTCTGCCTCGTCCATGGGAGCAATGGGTTTAAGTGCGATACGGAAGTCCAGGCCGTTGAAGTCGCCATGCGAGGTAATGGTGTAGAAGTCGATGTCATCGTACATAGGTGTCTTGACAACCTCTACCTTACCAATAAGATTCACATCGAGGATGACGTCTGTGGGGTCAAGCGTGAGGAATACGGGATTGTCCTCCTTGCTTTTGGGCAATGCCCTGAGGAAACTTTCCTCTTCCGACATGTCGCTTCTTGTCTCAATTGACGACTCCTTCGTTTCGCTATTTGCTTTCTTCTCGCCGCATGATGCGATTCCCATGCACAATGCTAATGCGAGAATGTTTGTTGTAATTTTTTTCATTGTTATGTGTTTTTTAATTTGTTTACTCTATTTACTTTTCTCTGTTTTTCTTGGACAAGCCAAGTGTCGCAAGCGACTTGATGCTGTTTACTATTTATTTTTAAATTTAGTATTTAATTGTTTATTGGTGCATAAATCATTCAATAGCTAAATAATCAAATAAAAAGTATATCGTAAACGTTCAGGCTAAATTCTCTACCCTTTCGTTTTCGAGTGCAAAGTTAGTGAATATGGCAAAAACAGAATGTCAATCTGTGGACATTGAGTAGCACAGATTGGACAAACCTCCTAATTTACAGTATTTTTCCATAAAATGCTATTATTTTACGGCTTTTATGGCTGAAAAATGCTATTCTGAGTGAGGGTGTTCTGAATTAAGACCATTTTCTTAGGTCATAAATTCTTGTTTGAGGTTCCATTGGTATTACATTACAGTCAAAGGGTAGGGAAGTTTAATTTGCTTCCTTACCCATTCTTTGCCGTCTGTAGAGCTTGTTTTCTGTACTCCGTGGGGGTGATGCCCACATCCTGACGGAAAACGCGTGAGAAGTAGTTCAGGCTCTCAAATCCACATTGTGTAAAAATATCCGAAATACTTAACTCGGGCTTGAGTAGCAGTTGCTTGGCTCGCAGGATGCGCGATGAACGTACATAGTGCGTGGTGTCGATGCCCATGAGCAACTTGATGCGGCGTGAGAATTGTCGTTGGCTGACACAGAACTCTGAGGCTAAGGTGATGGATGAGAGGTCGCTCTCATGCAGATGCTGCTCCACGTATGTAGCCAGGTGATCGAGAAACTCCTGGTCGGCTGCCGAAATCTGTGTCTCTACATGTTGTGTCTGTGCCACGACTTGTTCCGACAGACGTGTCTCAATCTGTTGCTTGTGACGACGGATTCTGCGCAAATTGATGAAGATGACGATGGCGATAATCAGGAGAACCAGAGCCACACCGAGAAGCATGAGCACGATACGCTGAAAACGCAACTCCTGTTGCTGCTCCGTGATGATTCTCTCCTTCGTCTGCTTGTCATATCGCGCTGCATATTGCTCCATCATCTCTGCCACGTTGTGAGAGTGCAGGGTGTCGGCAATGGTTCGACTCTCCTGCAGCAGTCGTACGGCATACTCTGGCTGCGTCTTGGCATACAGGTTGCCTAATTGTTGCAAACTGCCGCAAAGTATAGTCTGAAACCCCGTCTCTCTTGCCAGAGTGGTGGCTTTCTCAAAATGCTCGATGGCCTCTTGGTTGTTGCCTTGCTTATGGGCAAGCACACCCAGTTGTCGGTGTGTGATGGCGATGCTCGTCTTTGCCTGATGGTGTTCTGGCAGTTGCAGATATCTTCGGTATAGTGGGCCAGCTTCTGGCAGACGGTCGGCAGCCACATAGGCGTCAGCAAGCTGTACCATGCGTTTGCCCATCTGGACGGTATCCTTTCTTTCCTTTGCTATTTCAAGGGCTTGGGTGGCATACGAGATGGCCTTGTCATACTGTTTCAGCTGCCCGTATATCTCGGAAGCCATGCCGTAACGGATGGATATGTTGGGCTGATTTTCAGTTTTCTTTTCCCATTCTATTGAATTGAGTATGAAGGCCTCGGCCTGTTTGGTGCTGCCTTCGGTAAGATATAGTCCTGCCAAGGTGTTGCAGTCGCTGCTGAGCAATTCAGCATCGTTCAGTATGCTGTCCAGTTGCAAGGCTCTTTGGGCATAGCTTAATGCTTCAGGGAATTTACCCAGGCGTGTATAGGTGTTGGCTGCCGTAGCCAATACGTCGCTCATGCCGACGGTATCTTGCAGTTCTTCATACATTTCAAACACCTTGTCCACCATGGCGGCACTCTCGGCAAACTTGCTTTCGTCGGATAGCGTGCACATTACATTGCACAGGCTGTCGGCCTCGCTTCGGCTGACATTTTTGTTTTCTTTGTTCGATGAACATGACGTTACCAAACCCCATATACTGATGGTAAGCAGAATGTGTATGTAGCTGATTTTCTTCATTTTGTCTATATTGTCTTGATTAGTTGGGTATGTTGTGGTAGATTTCTTCTTTTGGTTACGTCTAATTCGTGTGGGTGGCAGAAGTTCATGATGGGTTGTTCAATACCTCTTCAAACATCACTCGGTATGCGTCTGCCTTTTTCTGCAACGAGAGAGGGTAGGCCCTTGAGGAACTGGGCATGCGGTAGAGCCTGAATGGCTGTCCGTTTAGCGTGAATTCCGTATAAGCACCCATCTTGGGTTGCTCAATGGCGAAGCGTTGGCATAGGGTGTCGGTGGCTTTCTGTCCCGTGGTGACTATGGCACGGCAATCGGGCATCTCCTCCAGCAGGGCTTCCACATGAGTGGGGGTTACAACCTCAAGGAACTTGTCTGAGGCATTGTCTTGAAGTCGTCTCACGGCACAGGCTGTGTCGTATATGCCAATGCCTTTGAGGTGAAGGAAGTCGATGATGCTCTGCCTGCGGTAAGTCTTGTGCTCGCTATCCACAAAGTGCAGGGCATCGCCAAAGAATACGAGGCCAAAAATCCTCCACATATCATTAGTGTAGTTGGGATAATAGAAATCCATACACCAGCGTTTCTGGGCAGGTGGGAATGATCCCAACATCAATAGTCGTCCGTTCCTGGGTAGGAATGGGGTGAGTGGATGCTGTTCTGTGGGGATTTCTTGACTCATGAAGGCAACGCTATGAAAAAGGCGCGAAGCAAAAGAAATCACTTTCCCTTTGCTTCGCTTTTTGTTGTAAGAATTAGTTCATGTTTACTTCTTGAAGTAGCGGTTGAACAAGCCCTGGAAGCCAGCTCCATGACGAGCCTCATCCTTAGCCATTTCATGCACAGAGTCGTGGATGGCATCAAGGTTCAGAGCCTTTGCCACCTTGGCAATCTCCATCTTACCCTTGCAGGCACCTTCCTCAGCCAGCATACGCTTCTCTACGTTGGTCTTGGTGTCCCAAACCACTTCGCCCAGCATCTCTGCAAAGCGTGAGGCATGGTCAGCCTCTTCCAGAGCATAACGCTTGAATGCCTCTGCGATTTCGGGATAACCCTCGCGGTCAGCCTGACGACTCATAGCCAGATACATACCCACCTCGGTGCACTCACCCATGAAATGATCCTTCAAACCCTGACGAACGAAGTCACCATCAGCACCTGCGGGAATTGCGCTTGCTACACCCAGCTCATGCTCTGTAACGAACTGAAGGGCAGAGCCTTCTTCCATCTTCTTGAATTTCTCTCCAGGTACCTTACACTGGGGGCATCTTTCGGGAGCGGTGTCACCTTCGTGAACATAACCGCATACAGGACAAATCCATTTAGCCATAATTTCGATTTTTTTTAGTTGTTATTAGATTTAGATTCAATTTCGATACGCAAAGATAGCACATTTTTTTCCCAAATCCAAGTTTTTTGGCTAATTTTTTTGTTTTGCGGGTTATTCCTTGACTCCTTTAACTCCTTTATATTCACCATCACTAAAACTCTGGGTACAGTTCCATATCTACAGAAAAAGGCGAGTCGAAGTCTTTGAGCAGCGCATGCTTGGTGTCTTTCTCGCTAAGCAATGCGTTCTCGGTAGGAATCATCCAGTCGATGCCCAGACTATCGTCCTTGATGGAGATACCTCCATCCGCTTGTGGAGCGTAGAAATTATCGCATTTGTACTGGAATACAGCCGTTTGGCTCAGTACGGCAAAGCCATGGGCAAATCCTCTGGGGACAAAGAATTGCAGGCCAAGTCCTTCCAACCCTCCTTGGGTGGGAGACTTCTGGATGTTTGCCTCAAACCATTCCTTGTGCTTCAATGCCAGTTCCTGACCTTCCTCGTCGTGACCACAAAGCAGGCATGCCACATGCTGTCCGTATGTGGGTGAACCTTTGCGGATGTCAACGGCCACGTCTAACACGGCACCCTTGACGCAACGCACCAGTTTGCTCTGGGTGAAGGGAGGAGCCTGAAAGTGTAGGCCTCTCATTACTCCGTATGACGACATGCTCTCATTGTCCTGCACAAAGTTTATCTTGCACACCTTCTCCTCAAACTCTCGCTGAGAGAATGACTCAAAGAAATAACCACGGGCGTCCTTGAACACCTTAGGTTCGACGATCATCACACCTTCTATCTTAGTCTTGATAACTTCCATGCTTAACGCCCCTTATACATATCCTCGTAATACTTCTCATAGTCCCCGCTTGTGATGTTGTCCATCCAGGCTTCGTTCTCCAGGTACCACTTCACGGTCTTCTCGATGCCTTCTTCAAACTGCAGCGATGGCTCCCATCCCAGTTCCTTCTGCAGTTTTGTGGAGTCGATGGCATAGCGAGCGTCATGACCCAGACGGTCTGTTACATACGTGATAAGGTCGAGGTCAGCACCCTCAGGACGACCGAGAAGACGATCTACGGTAGCAATGACGGTCTTGATGATGTCGATGTTCTTCCACTCGTTGAATCCACCGATGTTGTAGGTCTCGGCAATGGTTCCTTGGTGGAAGATAGTATCAATGGCACGTGCATGATCTACCACATACAACCAGTCGCGTACGTTCTCACCCTTGCCATATACGGGTAGAGGCTTGCGCAAGCGTATGTTGTTGATGAAGAGAGGGATAAGCTTCTCGGGGAACTGATAAGGACCATAGTTGTTGGAGCAGTTCGTCACGATGGTAGGCATACCGTATGTGTCGTGGTAGGCACGTACAAAGTGGTCAGAACTTGCCTTGGAGGCTGAGTAGGGTGAGTGGGGATTGTACTTGGTCGTCTCGTAGAAGAAGTCCTTACCATAGGCAAGATGATGCTTCTCGGAACTTGCTTTGGTGGTAAAGGGAGGTTCTATGCCTTCGGGGTTCGTCATCTCGAGTGCACCATAGACCTCGTCGGTCGAGATATGGTAGAAACGCTTACCCTCGTATTTCTCGGGGAGCGACTCCCAATAGAGCTTTGCTGCCTGAAGAAGGGAGAGTGTGCCCATCACGTTGGTACGGGCAAACGTGAAGGGGTCTTTGATGGAACGGTCCACATGGCTCTCTGCTGCCAGATGGATGATGCCGTCAATCTTCTCTTCCTGCATCAACTGATAGAAGGCATCAAAGTCGCAGATGTCCATCTTGACGAATCTGTAGTTGGGCTTATCCTCAATGTCCTTCAGGTTGGCCAGGTTGCCTGCATAGGTCAGCTTGTCAAGGTTGATGATTTTGTACTCAGGGTATTTGTTTACGAACAAGCGTACAACGTGCGAGCCAATAAAGCCTGCACCACCGGTGATGACGAGTGAACGTTTATATTCTGCCATATTTCTATCAGTTTTGTTTGTTTTGTAAATTCTTGATGCATGTTTCCAGCGAATCGACCCAGTAGGGAACCCTGATGTCAAAGGTGTCCTTGAATGTCTTCTTGTCGAGCACGCTGTAGGCGGGACGCTTCACGGGCGAAGGGTACTCCGAACTGTAGCAGGGAAGTATGTCGCACATTCCCTCTGGGTGTTCTTGTGAGGCGAGACTTTCATAATAGCCAAGTTTGAGGGCTATGCGCTGAATCATCTTGGTGAAGTCGTACCACGAGGTAACTCCCTCGTTGGAATAGTGGTAGATGCCCGTGTGGCCTTGGTACTTGCCGTTCTCTATGATGTCATAGATGGCCGCTGCAAGATCGTATGCGTAAGTGGGGGTGCCACATTGGTCGAATACCACCTTGAGGGTTGGCTTTGTGGCTGTCAGGTTAAGCATGGTCTTGCAGAAGTTCTTGCCGAACTCAGAATAGAGCCATGCGGTACGGATGATGATGTGCTCGCATCCGCAACCGATGATGTTGTCCTCGCCATGCTTCTTGGTAGCGCCATATACGCCGGTGGGAGTTCCTTTCTGGCTGGGATTGCAGGGGGTGTTGTATGGCTCCTGGCCGAAAACATAGTCGGTGGAGATGTGGAAGAGTACGCCTCCCACCTCCTTCATGGCTGTGGCAAGGTTCTTGGGGGCTTCTGCGTTGAGTGCCTCTGCCAGGGCAGCAAGCTTCTCGTCTGTCTCGCAAGCATCCACGTTTGTCCAGGCAGCACAGTTGACGATGATTTTCACATCATTGTCAGCCACCATCTTGCGTATGGCGTCAAGGTCTGTAATGTCAAGATAGGTAGTCTCAAGACCCTCTACCTGATTGACATCCGTGAAGATGTATCGGTTGGACGAGTTCTGCGATACGATGCGCATCTCGTTTCCCAACTGTCCATTGGCACCTGTGATAAGTATTGTCATTTTTTAATGTTTGTTTTATAGAATTGTATGGCTCTGAGGCTCTGTGTTCATATCTCTACAACTGCCCATTGGCTTAACGTGGCAAAGTTACAAATAAAACCTGATATAATCACATCTTTTAGTGATTTTTTTCTTCCAACGTGTTTTTTGGTTTCTTCATGTTGAACAGGTTCGCCAGTATGGTGCCCGAGATGCTGTGCCAGGCACACGAGATGGCACAGGGCACTATGGCCATGGGATTGGAGCCTACGAAGAACGTCCATGCAAGGTTGGTGCCCAATCCCGCATTCTGCATGCCCACCTCGATGCTGATGGTGCGCTTCTTGGCCTCGTTGAAGTGGCATAGCGTGCCAACGGAGTAACCCAATAGGTAGCCTATCGTGTTGTGACAGAACACCATGGCAAAGGTGAAGAGGAAAAGCATCAGCCCGTTTTCCACCAGGGGATCGTGAACCGTGGTAATCACTCCACCCACTATGCAAGCCAGACAGATGACGCTAAGTCCTGGCATACAGCCTTGCACCTTGTGGAATACCGGCTTGCGTCCCAGCCATAGGTTGAGCATAAAGCCGATGGCTATCGGAATGATGGTGACGATGAGTATCTGCTGGAACATGCCGATGGCATTGACCTCCACCTTAGCCCCTGCCAACCAAAGTACCAACAGAGGGGTAAGTACGGGAGCGAGTAGGGTAGAGGCGCAGGTCATTCCCACGGAGTAGGCCACGTCGCCCTTGCAGAGGAACGACATGATGTTGCTCGACACACCTCCCGGACAGCATCCCACCAGTACAATGCCTATCGTCAATGCCGTGCTGTAGGGTGCCAAGGCTGGAATGAGCGAGAAGAGCCATGAGATGCCAAATGCCACCAAGGGCATGATGGTGAACTGTGCCAGCGTTCCCACCAGAATGTCCATCGGGCGTTTGGCCAGCAACTTGAAATCTTGTGGAGTCAGCGTCAATCCCATCGTAAGCATGATGATGCCCAGGATGGTGGTTTGCGTATTGCCCTTCACCCATTCAAACAGGTCGGGGAAGAAAAATGTTATCACGGCTATCAGGATGATGAACAAACTTGACTTGCCGCTCAATGTGTCGCTTATGTTTTTGAGTATTTTGTACATGTTTTATGAATGAGCGTTCTAATTCGTGTGCAAATTTACGAATAAGGTGGAAAAGTTCCAAATAATATTTTGATATCGCGCAAAAAAAAGTGTCATCCTTCGGGTTGCACTCGGGTTGAACACGCTTTGCTTACGTCTGGCTTACGTGTTTTGACGTAAGCCAGACGTAAGCCAATTGTGCGCTGAAAGTGTGCTGGTAGTAGGCAAAACGGACAGAAAAATAAGACTCTCCCTCCGCCCTCCCCTTTAAGTGAGGGAGCTGCTTTACAGATGCAAAGATACGATTTTTTTTTTGCGTTTTGCAAACATTTTTTAAAAAAAATCCCTTCTGTCCCTCTTCAGGGGGAAGCGGCCCGTTTGTGCTGTAGATTGTAACTTAAAAGTGTACCACCCCTAATAATTGAAAAGTGTACCACTAACCATAGAGAAATGATAATCGTTAGGCTTTAGTCCTCCTGTCCCTTGGAGTGGAGGCGTAGCC
>JAZLKL010000103.1:0-17307 GCA_045597585.1 Bacteroidaceae bacterium
ATATCGCCCGTCTTGAGGAAGCTTATCCACTCGTCCAGCGGTGTGGTGGCTACATCATCGAACATATCCACGCGCAACAGGAAATACTCTGGGAAGATCTCTGAGGGAGTCTCGCAGTGGAAGGCTTCCTTCTGTGCCTGCGACAGTACAAGCTCCTCGTTGCCGTCGTGCATGCTTATAAACTTAGTAGTGCCCTTATAGGCATAGTCCTTGCCCTGACCAAGTGAAAAATAGACGATGTTGATGGAATACACCTTCCTGATCTTCTCGTAAGGCTCACCCTGCTTCATATACTCGGCAATGCACTTTGAGGTACCGTACGCCATGCGGTGGAAGTAGTCCAGTTCGCGGTTGTTCTGTATCTCGAAGATGTAGAGGTCCTCGTTCTCATCCTCTGCAAGGAGGTCCACACGGTTAAACTTGTCCGTCTCGGTCTCCTTATTGCTCTCGCTTTCAAGCAGGGACTTGATGAAGATCTTCTTACCCAGAATGGCAGTAAGAAGTCCTTCCACGATGCAGTAATCGGCTTTGTTACGGAGCAATCGCTTGATGGCCCAGTCGAAACGAACTAACTTTGCTGATGTGTACATACTAACCTCCTTATTTATATATTACTGCTGCAAATGTACGCAAAAAGAATGAGACAGCAAAGCAATAGCCGAAATAATTCACAATTCATAATGCACAATTGACTGCGTCTATTTCTTCGACCTTTTTAAGTAACCATGCAGATTCGTCTTTATATATTGTATATAACGAAAAAGGGCCACGCATTATGCGCAGCCCTTTTTCTCGATATTGCCATTATCTTTTTACCATTCTTCGCCCCACACATCGAGCATCTTGAAGATGTTCTCCTCAAACTTCAACTCGCCGTTCTCTTCCTTCACATACACGTTACTCTTGTCTGCGAATTCGTCGGTGACGGGGATGTTGATATAATCGTCATTATTAGTAATTCCAGATGTACCCAGCAGTTCATGCTTTACGTTGATGGGCATGTTGTGTGATTGTGGAGCAATATAAGCCTTTTTCATTTTCATACTTGTGTTTTGGTTTATTATCCATGTCCTTGGCTTGTGCGGGCTTTGGCTTTTGCCTCAGCCCGGCAAGCAAGGTTTTTGGTTTTGAAATATTACTTAACGAGCACCTTCACACCATTAACGATGTTCATACCCTTCTGCAAGCTCTCGAGCTTACGGCCGTTCAGGTCGTAGATCTCGCCCTTGCCACTCAGCAATGCGTTGATAGCATTAATGCCAGTCTCCTCGTCGTTGTCATCAAAGTCGATGAAGTACTCCTTCACGTTTGAAGCGGAAACTCTCAACCAGCACTTGTAGGCAGGTACTACCACGGGGGCAGTGGGATCAATCTTGTAGAATGTAGGCTCATTTACACCATGCTTCTGGAGTACGTAACCATCCTTCACCTCAAGGTTACCGAATGTACCGGTAAGCAAACCCTTGGTGTAGGTTACACCCTGCTGTTTACTCATACCACGAAGACGAACGTTGAAGCCTGTCTTTGCAGAAAGCAATACAGGAGTATTGGCAGGAATCTCATCAATCTGAGTTACCTTCAGACGGTTAGTTTCATTATCATCTACGATACTTTCCACGATGAATGCCTTCAAACCTACACCCTCAGGAATCTTCAAAGTTGCTTCTTCCTCTACATCAGATATCTTGATATCGAAGGGAGCGATGAAGGTTGAATACAAGGTTGAAGCAGGTACGCTGATATCGAACTCCTTCTCGTTCATGTCATCTGATTCATAGATGATATCATCGCACCAGATTACGAACCAGTTAGCACCAATTGTTTCGTTCTGAATACCGAACTTCAAAGTACCATCGATAACTACACATTGCAATTCAACATCTACCAAACCGCCTGAAGGAATTGATGTGCGGTCGAACACTTCGAGTGACTCAAGAGCACCGTTAGCATAGAAGAAGGCGTGATTCTGACCTATAGCACCGTCAAATCCACGGCCAGAGGTATATGATGCTGCACCACGCATCTTGATGGTGTAGGTACCATTCTTCAAGCCTGTGATCATTTGGTACATTACATCACCCGTGTATGCTCTTTCCTCGTATCTCTCGGGCATACCAGGACCATCAGGATTAGCCCATTCTGCCACGTTACCAGTTGCTCCAATCCAATCATTGTTAGAGAAGGGTATTGAATAACCACCGGTTGAGAGTTCGATTGCCATTGCATATGTATCCTCGAAGGGCTTGATGTCGTCGGCTGTCTGGTCGGTGTAGGTTTTCAGTACCTCGGCATAGAGGGCCAGTGCCTTGTTACCCTTCATCTTGGCAGCCTTTTCATTGATCTTGACAATCTGCTGGTAGAGTGCGATTGACTCCTCCACCTTCTTGCGAGCATCGAGCAGTTTGTTCTGAGCCGCTGTGTATTGCTCATTTGACAAATCGTCTGTATATGCAATCTCCTCTGCTTCTTTGTAAGCCTGAACGTAAGCCTCCTTCACAGCCTTCTGGCAGTCGGCATCATTGTAGTTGCTCTTGTTAGCATCTACGGTTTGCTGCAATGCTATCTGGAAGGCGTTGAAGTTGATTTCCTTCTGTACGAAGGTGAGCGTCCAGTTATCGAATGCAACCCAGTTACAGTTGGTGTTCTCAATCATCACACCAATCTCCACATCGCCCTCGCCTTTGGTGGCAAAGTTCAGGGTCTGCTTCTTGGCCACGTTGTTCTCAGTCTTCACGGTGCTCGACTTCAGTGTTACATTGTCGGCAATAGCATACATGTTTACACCAGTCAAGGCGTCGATAGAGCTAAGACCAGCACCAGCCAGATTCTGCTGTGTAGCCAGGATGTAGGCAGTCAGGGTGTAGGTACCTGCAGGAAGCTTCTTGATGCGCTGGTAGGTCTTACCATTGTCAAGATGACCGGGAGTACCTGTCCATGACTCCATGAAGTCCCAGATACCCTCGTATGTCTCACCGTTGGTACCATTCGCAGCCATGTAACCACCGGTTCCCATCTGCTGAGCAAAATTGTTTGTCCAGCCGTTGGTTCTGTCATCGTAGGCAGGGTTGACGATGGCGTCGGTGAAGTTAGAGCCAGGTGTGGTCTGCTTTAGCACGGCAGCACGGTAAGCATCAATAGCCTGCTGCACGGTTTCGAGCTTGCCCTCGTCATACAGCTTCTGAGTGCTTGCATAGGCAGCCTTACCATCATTATCGAGTCTGGCAGCCTTCTTGTTGTATTCGTCGATGTTGGTATATACGGCGGTAGAGTTCTGAGCTGCCGAGGTAGCGTTGTTCAGTGCAGTGGTTGCATTTCTGTAGCTTGCGGGCTCAGTGTAGTTCACATTCTTGTACTTCTCAACCAAATCCTTCAGTCTCTGTGATACGTCAGCATTACGCTTGGCTGTAGATGACGCCTCGCGTGAAGCATTCTTGTATGCCTCCTCAAAGTCGCTCTTAGCCTTCTTCATGGCAGCTTCCGTGTCGCTGTTGCCATAATAGGTCAGCGTGAAGTTGTCCATTACGCACCAGATGCCGTTGTCTTTGCTTCTTACACCGATACGCAGGATACCGTCCTGTACCTCAGCGGTAATCTCGGGTGTCCAGAATGAACCACTACCCATAGCCTTGGCTACTGAGACAAGGTCGCTGTAAGTGCTTTCGCTGAATTTGGTGATTCTGTTGCTGCTAGTCTGTGTGTTGTTGGCATAGAGGAATGGCTCGCCATTGGTATTATAGGGGGTATATGCCACCTGTGCCTTCAACTTGTAAGTACCGTCGGGGATGTTGGTCAAGGTCTGGAAGATATCGAAACCATTGGATGACGTCCATGACTCGGCTGCTCTGTAGTGGTCGTCACCACCACTTATGGTTGCGTCGTTGGCGTTTGCGGTGGCAGATCCGTCAGAAGAATATGCCTTTGCATTCCAGTACTGGGTTGTCATGTTACGTGCAAAACCAGGGTTCGAAATCAGGAAGGTAGCATCCACGGGATTGGTCTCGCTGGCATTTTCCTCCATACGCTGTATAGCCTGCTGCTTGGTGAGGAAGCGCCATCTGCCTTCCTTGTTCACGAAGGCCACGCGCTGTGCGTCATAACCTAAGTTCTGGGGAGCAGCATTATTGGTCTGCCAGTAACCATTAGCATCGTGTATGCTATATACAATCTCACCATCATCCAGTTTGATTGCCTTAATCTGAAGGTTCTGTGCAGGAGAGTCCACGTAACCGTTGTCGCCAAGGAACTTGTCGTTGGCGGTACCCATGTCGTTTCTCAGGGTGTAGTTGCCGTTGCCAGCATCACCTACAGTCCACAGGATACCCTGGGGAGTTACAGAACCTCTTGTACCATAGTTGTTGTCGTTACTGTTTGAATGGGTAAGATACATGCCATTCTCCACGTTCTGGATGTAGTACTGGCCACCTACCTTGAACTCAACGGGGATGATTACCTCGGGACCTGCACTTTCGTCCTTGACGAGCTTCATTATGCGCACGTCCGCGAAATAATAGGTGTTGGAGGGTGCGTAGTCGTTTAAGTTGAATGCTACAGAACCGAAACCTCCGTTTCTGACCATATCATCAGAACTCAAGGTGATAGTACCAGTGTAACGCTTCCAGGTTTTGCTGAAGCTAATGTTACCAATCATATCATTGGCATTGTAGGTCTGTGGCGCAGCATGTGCTTGAGTGGCGATTGAACCGGCCTCATCTGCCTTATAAGCAAAGCTGATATAAAGCTGTGTGCCTTTCTCGGGAATCAGCTCGTTGAGCTTGAAGAATATCTGAGAGTCCCATGGGTCTGCAACCTTAGTTCGAGATACAACCTTAAGCACCTTGTAGCCGTCAGGACCATCAATGATGCTTTCTGACATGCCTTCGGGGATTACGCCGTTTGAGAGGTTTGTGGGGAAACTGCTGAGGTCGTTGGTCTGGAAGTCACCATTCTTGATGACGCTCTCCCACTTGTAACCGTCAAGCATGGGAAGTTCGCCGGCAGCGGGAATCTCGCTGGCGGGGGTGTCGTCTTGCTTGATGTGCATCTTCACAGCAGACAATTTGATGGCACGGGGAGTTCCTCCGACACCAGAGAACAATGCCAATTGGGGAATGGTACCGCTTGAGGGAACGTCGAAAACGTACTCGGTACTACCAGCAGGTATCTCCTCGAAACCTTGACCTTCGTGGTATGAGATGGCCCAACCGCTGGGTGTAGGCTCTGCAAATACAAGTTTAACCTTGTCGTAACCTTTTACATTGAAGTTGAGCTCCTTGAAAGCAAACTGAAGGTTGCTTGTGGGAGTATAGGTGTACACTCCATTTGCAACCGTAGGCACAATTTCACCGTTTGCCAAGTCGCCTTCCTTCTTAATCTTTGCAATGTCAACGTCCACCCACTCACTCTTTACCAACTTCTTAATCACTACATTGGTGAAATAGAAGTTGTTGGAGGGAGCATATACGTTCAGGTTGAATGCGATAGAAAGCAAACCGCTGTTTACTGAGGCTTGCTGAGCAGAAACGACGCCTTCTACAGTCTTTGTCTGCCATGTAGTGGCAAAACTTACGTTGCCAACCATTTCCCAGTGAGCATAATCTCCAGGCTTGTTGTGTGCCTGGGTGGGGATGTCGTTGGCAGCAGCATCTGCTCTGTATGAGAAAGAAACGTAATACTTGTCGCCTTCCTTGAATACATCCTTTTCGTCAACCACGAAGAACACCTGGCTATCCCAGTCGGTACCAGCTTCACCCTCACGCTTGGGGTTGGTGACAACCTTGAGCGCCTTTACGCCATCGTCATCGACAATGCTCATGTTGAGCATGGGGTTGGGGTAGCCGTCTGCGCTCTTGATAGCGAATGAGGTCAGGCCTGTGCCGCTGAAATCGCCATTCTTGATGAGGTTTTCTGACCACTCGTAGCCACTTGCGGGCTTAGACTCGGGATTGGCAGGAGGTAGTATTATCACCTCGTCGGCGGTGTATTCAACCTTTACAATCTGCCATCTTGTGCGGCTGGGGCTTACGCCATAGCCGGTGAGGTAGAAGCCGTTACCTACGTTTTTGATGAAGCCGTCGCTGGTAATCTCCCAGGTTGAACCGTCATCGATGTCACAGTCCCACTCGTCGATGAAGCAGGGGTCTTCATCCGATTCACCCGCATTGAGGTAGCCTCGACTTCCTGCGAGAACGTACTGGTTGCCTTTGGAAGTCATAGCGGCAAAGCGATAATACTTGCCCACTTTCTCCAACTTCCAACCTGTGACAGAGTTTGTGGATTCCAGGGACTGCTCGACAGTACCCATTGCCACGACGTCACTTTTACTTCCGAAGAGGTACCGCTCACTTGCGTTTCTCAGACTGACGATGGTGCCTTCCTGGGCCGCCTTGTCGAGATCCGTAATCACGGTAATCTTCGTCTCTGCCATCATACTGACGCAAGCCAGCAGCATGACAAATGAAAGAAAGATTTTCTTCATGATTGTTGTTTTTAAAAGTTAATTATTGTTTTGTTTTTTAATTTCAGCCTGTTCTTCCTGAAGCAGCACGCGTTATCCTGTGTACGCGTGTGTAAGCAGAAAATTATACGATATTCGGCACAAATTTAGGAAAAATAATTTTTCCGCTAAACTTTTACTTAAAAAAAACTCGTTTTTTGCTTGATTTTTAACAAAAAACGTACTTTTGATGCGTTTTTCTGCCTCTTTTGCGTGTTGTTTTGGCAGATGGGTGCAAAGAGTGTCAATGTTAAAGGCTGGGCAGCGGGTGGTAGTTTGTTGTCATTCCTGTGGTGTTTTCTGGCTTGAAATCAGCTGTCGGGCAGTCTCAATTAGGGTGTCGTGTCCGTGTGCCATCTCGGTGGAGTCGAGGGCACAGAAGATGTGTGGCTGGATGCCGAACTCAATCTGCCTCATCTGGGCATCATACATGGGGCAGGCGCTGAAACGCACGGTCCATCCGTTGGGCAGTTCGCTGTGGAATGGCATACCGCTTCCACCACCTGTCTGGTCGCCGAGAATGGTGACGAGCGGGCATTCCTTCATGTTGCGCACAAAGGTGTTGGTGGCACTATAGCATGAACGGTTGGTAAGCACTATGCAGGGTTTCTGCCAGCGGTATCCGCTGCTGGGGTCGATGTACTCTGCCTGAGGTGTGGAGAACTGGCTGTGCCCGGGACCGCTTTTGTGTGCTATGTAGCCTACCAGCCTTCGCTCGTTGGTGAAGTGGCTGGACAGCCTCTCGGCGTTTTCGAGCGAACCACCCGTGTTGCCACGTACGTCGAGGATGAGTCCGTGGCACGACCGAAGGTAGAACAGGGCATCGCTGATGTTGCCTTCTCCAATGGCCGACGAGAAGCTCTCGTACACCATATAACCTATGTTGTCGTCGAGTATGCGGTATTGCAGTCCACTGGCTATCTTGTAGTCGGTGCCCAGGTATTGTTTACGCAGTTCGGTGTCAAGGTTCTCGGGGTAGTCCTCGTGCCATGACCAGTTGCGCCCCACGTCAGCGCTGCAGTATAGGTTTACATGCCCGTCCTTGAGTTCGCTCAGCATGTCGCACAGCACCTCGAAGAGTTGCATCCTCGTCATCTTGCTGTGTAGGCGTGAATGGTATTTCGTGTAAACATTGTTCCAGTCGGTGCCAATCTCGTCCTTCTTGTAGTCGAGGAAACAATAGTGCTCGTCGATGCATTTCCACAGAGCCTGGAAGTTGTCTTCGGGCGTGTCGGAGTAGTCCTCGCCACGTGTGCAGGAGGAGAATGACAAACCGCAGGCTGTCAACAGAATATAGGAGAGGATGAAGCTGTAAAAGCTGGTATGTAAGTGTGTGCGCATAATCTGTTTTTTAGGCGGTATTCCGGTATTCCGGTGCTTTTTGGGCGGTATTCCACCACTTTTTGGGCGGTATTCCGGCATCCCGGTGTTTCTGGCGGTATTCCGGCATCCCGGTATTCCGGTGTTCCGTTATATTACTCCATTGTCTTAAAATTTCTTCGTCCACCCAATCATCATCGAGTGGGCGTATTGGTGTTGCCGCAGGTGGTTGAGTTCGGCTTGGCGTATGTCAGCTTTGTAGCCCACGGTCAGCGCTCCGTGCTTGAGACGAATGTCAATTGTAGCCAGCTGGCGGATGGAAAAGGCGTTGAAGGGTGACGTGGTACAGATGTTATGGCAGTAGCCGTGCTCGGAAAGCTCGTAGTAGGACTGTCCGTAGTCGGGCGAGAAGGCCGCGCCAAGCACGGGCAGGTCAGCCTGATATCGGAATACCAGTGTCGTGTGCCGCAGAGGTAACGCATACTGCGCACCCACTGAGGCAGAGAGTCGGATGGCTGCATGTGCGTTGGCGGGATTGTTGCTCGAACTATTGCGATAGAGTCCGCCCAGTGTACCGCCTATCTGTCCGCCGGCCTTTAGGGTGAGTTTGGGGGCGATTGTTCCTATCCAGTTGTAGTACCATCCGGCATCGTAATGTATGTCGCCACCATACATACGCGCGCTGTTGGCATCCGAAGCGCTGGTGTGCATCTGCAGGTCGAACAGCGATTGAAAGCTCACTGGCTTCTTTGCCTTCTTGAGCAAATGCTCGCTTTCGTAAAGAAGGCTGAGGTGCGGTCCGGTATATTCCAACGGCGAAATGTATGTGTCGTATTGGTTAGTGTAGCCCATACCCACAAGCATGTTGGTCCTATTAAAATAATAGGTGACGTCTATGAGTCCGTCGTTGGTATGGGGCAGGTTGGCAGAGGCGATGATGCATAACAGCCATAGGATAATATGTGAAAAGAATCTCTTCATGAATGTTTTTTGCTGTTTTGGCGGTGTTCCGGCATTCCGGCATTCCGGTGTTCCGCTAATTTTACCGGTATCCCGGTGTTCCGTTGTTTTGGCGGTATTCCGTTATTCCGTTATTCCGGTGTTCCGCTAATTTTACCGGTATTCCGCAGTTTTTGGGCGTTATACATCCCGTGTGCCTTGGCATTGCGGGTATCCACTGCAGCTCCAGAATTCTCGTCCTGCATGGATTCCTTTCTTGCACATGCGCTTTATCATGGGTTTGCCGCACTGTGGGCATGATGGTGCTCCTTTTTGCTGGCTTTGCTGTGTGCGGGCTGCCAGACGTTCTGCTGTCATGGCCTCTGTGAATCCACCTTCCTGCCGGAAGTCTTCCACCAGCCTTTCCATCTGTCTGATGAGCATGCTATGCAGACGCATGCAAAGGATTAGGATGCAGTTGGCTGCTATGTTCGGGTCATCGGAGTTGATCCACTCATCGAACTTTGCCTTTTGTCTAATGATATGAAGACTGCTGTTGTGGATGACGTTGTCCGTATAGTCGGCTTTGTCAAGATCGATGCGATCGATATGCTGGTACAAGCTGTCATGGATTGACCAGGGAACAATGCCTTGTGCCAGGAGCCAGTTGATGTAGTCACCTGCCAATTCACTGATGCTGGCACGTGCCACATCAAGGAGTTTAAGCTCCGTCTCACGCGAGGTGGAGTGGCGTGAGTTACCTTCCGCAATATTGGCTTGCCCCGACCGAGCACTCTGTGTCATCTGGTCGTACTGGCGGCCACAGGGGTCGTTAGTCCGATTCAGAAACCGCTTGCAGAAGCTTTGTGTGGCTAACTGGACGATGTTTGACATCACCCAGCTGTTGAGCCAATAATAGCTCGGTGTGGTGAAGGTAATCATGGTTTGTTTGCTTTTTTGTTTTTGCGGCGTTCCGGGGGGCGGTATTCCGGCATCCCGGTATGCCGGTGTTCCGATGCTTTCTGGGCGGTATCCCGGTATTCCGGTATTCCCGGTATGCCGATGCTTTCTAGGCGGTATCCCGGTGTTCCGATATTCCGGTATCCCGCCAATTTTCCCGGCATCCCGCCACTTTCTGCCTGCCTTCTCTTTCTTTTAAAACAGATGCATTTGTCCGTTTATCTCGTCTGCCACGTCGCTTTGCGACTTCTCCCCGTCTTCCTCGGCAAGCACGGATGGGTCGTTGCCGTTAGTGCCCTGTGAACCGTCGCCCTCCTGTGGAGATGGGGCAGGTTGCCTGGTGGGCTCCAGTTCCTCAATGCTGGCCACTTCAAAGGTCGTGATGCGCTTACCCTTGGCCTTGTAGCTCTTAACGCCCACGAACTGTTCTGCCTCTATGTCGAGAGGCTCACGGAAGGCATCGGCGCCACCCAGGGTAACCTTAATGTGCGGATATACCGTATCGGTAAGCAGGATGAGTCGGCTCTCGGCATTCTCGCCCATGAAGGTTTGGTGCTGACGTGTGGAGGCATCGAGCATGAAACGCTTCATGTAGGGGAAGTTCTGCTGGTCGGCATCGAAGAGGCAAGCTGTCCATACCTTGTCTGCCTGATACTTCTCGATGCGCTGGATGTGATCTTCGTAATGGTTGTTGAGGTCGTATGTGGAGATGTAATACTCACCATTCTCAAGGATGACGAGAATCTTGTCGTCATCGACGAACTCACCCAGGTAGGTGCCATGCTCGTCGTAGTTGAGACGTTTCACGTCGGGGTCGAACCATACCTTGCGTCCGCCCAGCGTACTGTTGCCGTGGCTCTTGAGCTGGATGCGCAACACGTCGTTCTTGGAGAGTATGTTGCCCATGGAGGCACGTCCCTTGATGGCTATCTCGCTGAGGTCCTTGTCGAAGAATACGCGCTTGAGCTTGGGGTTGGGCTTGAGCGTGACCTTGATGATCTCTGCCTCGCCATTGGGGTTGGCGGTGAAGTAGGTCACGCGACTGCTGGGCTTGCCCTGGGTGAGGTCGTACTCGCGGTCACGTGTGACGCTGGTGACGTTGAAGCGCTTCACGTACGAGGCGCCTCCCTTACCATCCTTATATACTACATTGTAGATGGTGCGTGTGTCGCTCTTCTTGAAGATGGCCAGATGGATGACCTCTGCCTTCTTTTTCTCCGCCTTCGAACGCTCCGTCTCGCCGATGAAGAGTTTCTCGGCAATGCGTACCACCTTGTAGGTGCCATCCTTGTAGAAGATGATGACGTCGTCGATGTCGCTACAGTTGCACACATACTCGTCCTTCTTCAGACCGGTGCCGATGAATCCCTCCTCGCGGTTGATATAGAGCTTCTGGTTGGCCTCTACCACCTTGGCTGCCACGATGGTGTCGAAATTCTTTATCTCGGTAAGGCGTGGGTGGTCCTTGCCATATTTCTCCTTGATGAAGCGGAACCAGTCGCAGGTTACCTCCACCATGTTGCTGAGCTCCTTGTCAATCTGTGCTATCTCGTCCTTGATGCGGGCGATGTTCTCTTCGGCCTTCTCCTTGTTGAACTTGAGGATGCGTGCCATCTTGATTTCCATGAGTCGCAGGATGTCGTCCTTGGTGACCTCGCGTACAAACTTGGGGTACCATGGCGTGAGTCGCTCGTCGATGTGGGCGCAGGCAGCGTCCATGTTCTCGGCATTCTCGAATTTCTTGTCCTTATAGATGCGTTCCTCGATGAATATCTGTTCGAGGCTGGCAAAGTGCAGCTGTTCGAGCAGTTCGCCACGTCGGATGAGTCGTTCTTGCTTGAGAAGTTCGAGGGTGTTGTCCACGGAGCGTCGCAGTACGTCACTCACGCCCAGGAACTGAGGTTTGCGCTCATCGATGACACAGCAGTTGGGCGAGATGCTCACCTCGCAGTCGGTACAGGCGTAGAGGGCATCGATGGTCTTGTCGCTCGATGCACCAGGCGTGAGGTGGATGAGTATCTCTGCCTTGGCGGCGGTAAGGTCTTCTACGTTGCGTATCTTGATCTTGCCCTTCTCGTTGGCCTTGATGATGGAGTCGATGAAGGCGGAAGGCTTGGAAGCTGTTCCTGTAGTCTTGCCAAAGGGGATTTCGGTGATGGCAAGTGTCTTGTTGTCTCGCTTCTCAATCTTGGCGCGAACCCGCACGGCTCCACCGCGCTGTCCATCGTTGTAGCGTGACACGTCGATGCTACCTCCAGTGGGGAAGTCGGGGTAGAGCGCAAATGGCTCGTTATGCAGATAGCTGATGGCGGCATCGCATAGCTCGTTGATGTTGTGAGGCAGAATCTTACAACTCAGTCCCACGGCAATACCCTCGGCGCCCTGTGCCAGCAGGAGTGGGAACTTGACAGGTAGGGCGATAGGCTCCTTGTTGCGTCCGTCGTATGACAGTTTCCATTCAGTGGTCTTGGGGTTGAACACTACGTCAAGGGCAAACTTGGAGAGTCGTGCCTCGATGTAACGCCCGGCGGCGGCATCATCGCCAGTGATGATGTTGCCCCAGTTGCCCTGACAGTCGATGAGCAGGTCCTTCTGTCCCAGTTGCACCAGGGCATCCTTGATGCTGGCGTCGCCATGGGGATGGAACTGCATGGTGTGGCCCACGATATTGGCCACCTTGTTGTATCGTCCGTCGTCCATGCGCTTCATGGAGTGCAGGATGCGTCGTTGCACGGGTTTGAAGCCGTCGCCGATGTGAGGCACGGCACGTTCGAGAATCACATAGGATGCATAATCCAGGAACCAGTTCTGGTACATCTGGTTCAAATGGTGAGTGATGCCTTCTTGGGTTTGTGAGTTTTCGGCCATTATTTGTGTTATGTCGATTAAGGATTTCAGTCAAATATCTCGCAAAGATACAAATAAAAACGGCGTATTTGTGTCATATTTGACTTTTTTTGTATCAAAATTGAAAAAAAACTGCATTTTCCTTTTTGCGATAAATGCTTTTCGTTATCTTTGCATCGTGAATTGAAGTACGTCCCGGTATTAAATTACCTATTATTATTATATTAGTGGATTTTCTAAATTGTCTTATCGTACAAAATCAAACTAAAAAATCTTTTTATAACTAACTATATTAATCATTAAAACCAAAACTATTATGAAGAAGAAATTACTTCTTTCAGCAGTTTGCACATTGTCTTTAGGTGCGTATGCTCAGGATTGGGTCGTACCTTCAGAGCCTTCCAAGGGTTCAGAGGTCGTATCTGGTCACAAGTATCGTATCAAGAATGTGGCTGCAAGTCAGAATGAGGCTGGTGAGTCTTATTTCCTCTCAGGTGGAATGTCATGGTTCTCTTGGTCAACCTCAACGGTATTGGTAAACCCTGCAGAAGGCACTACCCCCATTACCTACACACTCTCACAGGGTGAGAAGGGATGGACTTTTGCCCGTGAGGATGGAAAGTTCACTTTCATTTCAGCCGCTTCTCCCCAGGGTATTGAGAACAGTGGCGAAATGCATGTTGACCAGGGTAGTCAAGATGAGAACTTGCGTTATTTCGACCTGATGAAGGTGGGTGACTACTATCGCATCTTTGCCGCAAAGGAGAATCCTGCTTTCGACATCAACGTGTATGATGGCGATACTCCAGTATTGTTCTGGGGTTGGGCTACTGACAACTGGGATGGCGAGAAGAATGAGTATCCCACAGCTGTTTATGCTACTGTAAGTCCCAGCGAGGGTTATGGTTGCGACTGGGAGTTCCTGGATTACACTAACTTTGATGCTCTTAACAAGCTGTATGCTTTGTGGGAGAAGAACAAGGACTGCAAGGTGGATTTCTCTGCAGCCAAGAGTGTGTATGACAATCCCGCTTCAAGCGTAGAAGCTTTGGAATCTGCCTATGAAGCCTTGAATATCCTTATCAATGAGTATAAGGCAAGCACCACTACCTTTGATGATCCTGCAGACTTGACCGATCAGATTGGTGATGGTAGCGATGTGGCTCCCTGGACTCGCGAGTTCACTGGCAACGGTACCGTAGGAACATGGCATACCAATACTTGGTCAACAGAAGCAAATGACGGTGCTGATGGTACCGATATGGTCATTCCCTTCTGTGAGGATTGGGTAGCAAATGGTAGCCTCCTCTCTGACCAGAAGATTTATAAGGTGATTAAGAACTGTGCACCTGGTCTGTATGTATTCAACGCTAATGTGCGTCTTTACAACGAGAAGGGTGATCAGGACGCCTTGACCGGTTGTACTATGTACTTCGGCGATGACAAGATTGACATCAGTAGCCAGGTTGAAATGTACAAGAGTGGCAATAAGTGCGTTCTTTGGAAGGATGGCGGTTTCCGCTTGATTACCGTTCTGGAAGAAACTGGCGACATCGAAGTTGGTTTCGAAATTAAGGACGCTACCTTTAACTGGTTGGCATTCAAGGACACTAAGTTGATGTACTATGGTAATGATGATGTCAACAAGCATGCTGTAGATTTCTACAAGGAGGGTTACTCATACGAGAAGAATGAGGAAGACGCTTATGCAATGGCTTCGCTCGTAGAGGCTTATAACAATGCTGTGGATGCCTTTGATAATGCTGCTGACTTGCAGCAGGTTCGTGAGGCTATCGTCAATGTAGCTGCCGCTAAGGAGGCTATGGAGTCTAACCACAAGGCATACGAGACTCTTATTGCCAAGATCAATGACTGGCAGGAGAATGTTAGAACTCAGGATCTGAATGGTGCTGAATGGGATGCATTTGTTGATTACATGGGTGGCGGTGAAGCTGAGGGCTATCCTACTCCTAACCCCAATGTAATTAAGGATGAGCAGGATCGTAGTCTGGACAATGAGCAGATTGAGGCTTACATTAAGCAGGTTGAAGAGAACTACTCAAATGCTGTGGCTCACTCATTGATTGAGGGTTCTGATTGTACCGCAATGCTCGTTAATCCTAAGTTTGAGGAAGCTGGTGGTGCAGGCTGGACATGGCAAAAGAACGATGGTATAACTGCAACCAATCCTCGTGGTGGTAACGCTGAGTTCTATTGTGCTGAGGCTTATGGTGGTTGGGATTCTAACCAGGGCTTCCTCTTCGATGTATATCAGGATGTCAACGACGTTCCCGATGGTATCTATCGCATTACAGCCAACTGCTTCTATCGTTGGGCTGACAATGGTCAGTTTGACGGTTCAGAGATTGTTCCTGCCGTTATCTACATGAACGACTTCGAAAGCCCCGTTCAGCACATTGCTTCAAATGCTGTTGAGGAGGTTATGCAGGAGGATGGTACCACATTGCTCGAAGGTTGGTACGGTAGCTGGGTTAAGACCGAAGGCATCGGTTATGTGCCCAACAGCATGGATGCTGCAAGCTGCGCATTCTCAAAGGATATGTACAAGCAGACCGTGTATGGTCTTGTAGAAGATGGTAAGATGCGTATCGGTATCAAGAAGGATACCAAGACCTCTGAGAACCGTCACTGGTGCTTGTGGACCAACTTCAAGCTTACCTTCATGGATAAGAATGAGGAGGCTGTTGAGAGCATCGTAGGCGACTTGAAGAACACCCTCTCTGCTATGCTTGAAAGCGACATGGCTGATAATGTTAACGAGGACTTGGTTGTTGCTGCTGGCAAGTTGGTGGACAAGGCTCTGGGTTCAGCTGAGGAGAACTATCAGTTGATGAAGGATCTTAACCAGGCTATCAAGGATATCAAGAAGCAGGACGATGAGTACAAGAGCATTCAGGACGAGCTCCAGAAGTTGTATGATGCAGTTAACGAGGCATTTGACTATGAAGAGTATAGCAATGACGAGAACTATCAGAAGGTTGTTGATAGCATCGATGAATGGCAGAATACTACCTTGAATAAGTTTGAGGATAAGACTTTGACCGATGAGGAGCGTGCTTCAGTGGCTAAGACCGTATCTGAGTACATTGCACGTCTGGGTATCAAGGGTGACTGGACAAAGGCTACCGAAGAGACTCCCGTTGATCTGACCTCACTGATTGTAAATGCAGACTTCTCTGCTGGCAACGCAAGTGGTTGGACTGACACATTTACAAACGGTAACCATGGTTATCAGCAGAACGCTGAGTATGGTGACACCAGCTACGAAGGTGCATACTGCAGCAAGTTCGTTGAGGCTTGGAAGTCAAACAGCGTAGCTCTTGATGATGGCTCTATCAGCCAGACTATCGGTGAACTGGGTTACAGCTTCTTGGCTGAGCTGCCTGCTGGTAACTACATCTTGAAGGCTGATATCAATGCTCAGAACCAGGGCGATGCTCGCATTAGCGGTGGTGTATTCTTGTATGCTATGAATGCAGGCAATGTATATCAGAAGGAGATTGAAACAACCAACACCGAGGAGGGTACTGTAGTAAGAACCAACGAGGTTAAGTTTACTGTAGGTGAGGCTGACCGCCAGATTGAGATTGGTGTGAAGACCGTTGGTACTGAGTGCAACTGGTTCACTGCTGATAACTTCAAGCTCATTTATCTGGGTGTTGGCGAGGCTGTAACTCCCGATGCTACTGCTATCGCTGAGATTACCAACAGCAATGCAGCTCGCGTAATCTTCGACCTCACTGGTCGTCAAGTTAGCAAGGTTGCTAAGGGCATCTACATTGTCAACGGCAAGAAGGTGGTTGTAAAGTAATCAAGTCCATTCTTCCTGAATCAGGAAAGAATCTATAACATCGGAAGCGCTCCTCGTTCGAGGGGCGCTTCTTTTGTAATACCCTCTCCGTCTCTTCGAGCCATTTCCTCTATAATGGGGAGCAGACCCTCTCCGTCTCTTTGCGCCACCTCCCCCCCATAATGGGGAGGATTTTAGATAGATTATTCCTCTGGCAAGTCCTATGTTTAGACTGCTATACGTCCGCTAAACGACTGCTATACGTCCGTTATGCCTCCGCTATGCCTCTGCTAAATGTCTGCTAATTCTCTGCTATTTCTCTGCTAATTGTCTGCTAATTGTCTGCTAAATAGCAGAGGAATAGCAGACATTTAGCACAGGAATAGCAGAGAAACAGCAGAGGAATAGCAGAGAAATAGCAGAGAATTAACAGAGATATAGCTGAGAAGTTGTAGGAAACCACATTAAACGGGTTGGTTATATCCCCAAAAACTAACTAACTGAAGATACTGTGTTAATTTCCAAACTTTCGAGTGAAAAAATGGACTACTTTAACACATAATAAGCATAAGTCGGCTTTATGGGGGCTGCGAGCCCCCATACCCCTCGGTGTTTTCTGGTATTAGACTTTACCTGGTAGACCAAGGAGGGACGATGTGATTAGATGTTTTTTGATGTTTTACTGACTTAAATTTTAAGCATATGATAGATATTTGAAATATTATAGCTAACTTTACGGCCATTAAGGGAAGACACTGACGCTCCAAGGCGTATAAACTATCTCCTGTGTGGCTATGAGTCTTTAGGCTGTGGTCACACTTTTCTTTTGTCAGAAAGGTACCTCTATCCCAAGTTCTCCCAATTCGTCAAGTGTGAGATGGGATGTTGCCTCGTCAAAGGCATTCAACTCGGCTGGCAGGGATATTCCCCCTTCATC
>JAZLKL010000104.1:0-35575 GCA_045597585.1 Bacteroidaceae bacterium
ATGACGAACTGGAGAAGTGGCATACAGATAGGAATGCAAAGCAGAAGGGAGTGAACTGGCAATTTACTGCAGATGATGCCAGGATTAAGCTAAAGCATCTATATCCCATAGTAACTTTTTAGACTTTACAAACTACTAGTAGTACTAGATGCTACATATGTTCTGGAAAAACTAGATTCTCTAGAGATACCAGCTGTCTATTCCAGCATCTCTAGAGAATCATGTTTTTCTTTTTTTTCTGTGTTATTTCTCTGCGATTACCTCGATTTCTATGAGCGCATTCTTAGGTAGTGTCTTTACGGCTACCGCTGAGCGGGCGGGGTATGGCTCCGTGAAATATTGCGCATAGATTCCGTTGACCACGGCAAAGTCGTTCATGTCGGCAAGGAAGACGGTAGTCTTCACTACGTTGTCGATGGATGTGCCAGCAGCCTCAAGAATGGCCTTCACGTTTTTCAGCGACTGATGTGCTTGAGCCTCAATGCCTTCAGGCATCTCACCTGTGGCGGGGTTGATGGGAATCTGTCCCGAGGCATAGATGAGGTTGCCCACTTCGATGGCCTGACTATAAGGACCTATTGCAGCAGGAGCCGCATTGGTGGAAATCTGCTTCATATCTGATGCTTATAATTAACAATTTATCAATAATCTATTCAGCCGAAAAAAGTCTGTTACGTTATTAGACTATTTGTTGGCAGTTTTTGTCCTCATTAGATGAGGTACTGGTTCGAGATAGACTCGTTGTTCAATACGCGACGGATGGTTTCAGCCAACAGGTTGGCAATGGTAATCTGCTTTACCTTCTTGCTTGAACCCTTGTAGGGGATTGAGTCGGTGAAGACAATCTCCACCAAAGCACTTTCGTCCACGCGGTCGCTTGCAGGACCACTCATCACGCAGTGGCTGGCAATGGCACGTACTGTTCTGGCACCGTTTTCCAACATTACGTTGGCAGCCTTGGTAATGGTACCTGCGGTATCGACCATGTCATCTACGATAACCACGTCGGCATTCCTCACGTCACCGATTACTACCAGACTGCCCACCTCGTTGGGTCTTGGACGGTTCTTGTTGCAGAGCACCAAGGGACAGTTAAGATAGTTTGAGAAAGTCTTGGCACGCTTTGAGGCACCCATGTCGGGAGCAGCGATTACCAGGTTCTCCAATTTCAGACTCTCAATATAGGGGAGCATGACGCTACTTGCATAGAGATGATCTACGGGACAGTCAAAGAATCCCTGCTCCTGATCGGCATGAAGGTCGAGTGTGATAAGGCGGGTGATGCCTGCCACGCTGAGCATATCGGCAACGAGCTTTGCTCCAATCGCTACACGTGGTTTGTCCTTGCGGTCCTGACGTGCCCAACCGAAGTAAGGGATTACTGCGTTGATGGTGCGGGCAGAAGCTCGCTTGGCAGCATCAATCATCAGGAGGAGTTCCATCAGGTTGTCACTGTTGGGGAAGGTGCTCTGCACGAGGAACACATCTTTACCGCGGATACTCTCTTCGTAAGATACGGTGAACTCACCATCTGCAAAGTGGGTGATAACAAGGTTGCCAAGGGGGCAATCGAGTGATTTGCAAATCTTCTCGGCAAGATAGCGTGTAGCTGTGCCCGAGAATACCAAGTACGAATTATTGGATGACATTATTACTATATTGAGTTTGTTTTTTACTCTTATGTTGTACTTTTCCTTTTTTGGAGGATTTTCTTTTTATAACAAGTTTGTTATTTCAGCATCACTCTTCTTCCCTGTATTTTTTGACCGTCGTCAGAAGCCGGAGGTTTGAAGTGCTGCTTTCTCAAGTTAGTTGGCCGCCTTGCGCAGATGCCTGAAATGGCTCAGCAAGGATTTGTAGTCCAGTCCCTTGTGTACGTCGAAGCGATTCCACAGGTCGCCACAGACTACAGCACCTCCAAATCCCATATCCTGCACTTGGCTTAGGTTTTCTATGCTTACACCACCGCTTGCCATCACCTTGCGGTCAATCAGCCCTCTGCGGGTGGCTTCCTTGATTTGTTCAGCCGTGAAGTTGCTGGGGCGATGCCCTTCGGTTATTCCGCTGAAGATAGAGTCGAGGAAGGTATATTCGTATTTTGCTCTATCCTGAGCCAGTTGCTCAATGGTGTAGCAAGTGCGAGTCACTTTTCCGCTGTAGTCCCTGGGTGGTTCCGGTTCATGCTGACTGAGGTGGATGCCACGAAGGCCATACTCCTCTTTCAGGTAGAAATGGTTGTGTACTACTATGCGTGAGTGATATTGGCTGGGGATAAGAGACAAAAGTCGTTCAGACAGCACAGGTTCAGAGTCGGGCTTGCGTATATGCAAAAGATCCAACCCCTCTTCGAAAAGCGCCGTAAGTATTTGGTCCTCTTCTATAAAGAAATGTGGTGTGCTCAGGACAATCAGTTTCATACTGCAAAGTTACAAAATATATTTGAAATGTGTATGCTTTTGCCTCTAATTTGTTAAAAATAGTTTTTCCTTTATTCTTTTAGCGTAAAATGCTTGCTTCTTTAACGGAAAAGGACCTCACCTCACGGTGAAGTCCTTTGTATGCTTGTTTGAAAGAAAATATCTGAATAGATTTTTTGATTTAGGTTTGTTTGACTCTTTTTTTAAGCTTCAGCGGGTGCTTCAGTCTCAGCAGCGGGAGCCTCCTCTGCGTTCTCGGTTGCAGCAGCTGCAGCCTCAGCCTCAGCCTTTGCAGCAGCCTCAGCTGCCTTCTTCTCTGCTACCTTAGCGGCGATGGCCTCGTTAGCCTTCTGCTCAGCAGCCTTCTTGGCAGCCTCAGCAGCCTTCTTGTCAGCAGCCAGCTTCTCGGTAGTCTTCTTCAAGCCATTAGCACGCTCAGCCTTCCAAGCGTCGAACTTTGCCTGTGCAGCAGCCTCGTCGAATGCGCCCTTCTTAACGCCACCCTTCAGGTGCTTCATCAAGTAAACGCCCTCGTCAGAGAGGATGTTGCGAACGGTGTCGGTGGGCTGTGCGCCACACTCTACCCAATACAGAGCACGGTCAAATTTCAAATCTACAGTGGCAGGATTGGTGTTGGGGTTGTAAGTACCAATCTTTTCTGTAAATCGTCCATCACGTGGAGCTCTTACATCAGCGATCACGATGCTGTAGAAAGCGTAGCTCTTACGGCCGTGGCGCTGCAATCTGATTTTAGTTGCCATAAATCTTTAATTTTAATAATTATAGGTTTGAAATATGCTGCCAACTCGTGACAGCGGGTGCAAAATTACTGCTTTTTCGTGAATTGACCAAAATATTTCCTATCTTTTTGCTTTCATGCTGGCCTTTACGAGGTAAATAATGAGGCAGCAGTACATTCCGAGCGATAAAATCTCGCTTAGTGCGTTGGCCCACCATTCGTCGTAGTTGAATTCCACTCCTCCGAATCGAAGGGCTGCGGCAACCACTCCCATCAGGGCACCACCGGCTATGAAACCGCTTGCTATGAGCGTGCCTCGTTCTCCGCGTGCATTGTTTACCTCAGCATCCTTTGTCCTGCTGGTCACAAACCAGTTGATGGCACCGCCCACAAGGATGGGGAGGTTCAGTTCCAATGGGATGAACATACCCAGCGCGAAGGCCAGGGCGCTCACGCCAAAGAAGTTGAGCACAAGCGAGATGCCGGCTCCTATGCCGTAGAGCAACCAGGGTGCTCCCTCTCCGCTCATGAGAGGCTCTATCACGGCTGCCATTGCATTGGCTTGTGGAGCAGCCAGTTTACCGCTGCTGAAGCCGTAGGTCTTGTTCAGAATCATTATTACACCTGCCACGGTGGCTGCGCTGACCAGTGTACCCAGAAACTTCCATGTTTCCTGCTTCTTGGGTGTAGTGCCCAGCCAGTAGCCAATCTTCAGGTCGGTAATGAAGCCGCCTGCCATGGAGAGGGCGGTACATACCACGCCACCCATTATCAGGGCTGCCACCATGCCACTGGTACCAGTGAGGCCTACGCCCACCATGATGACCGATGCCAGTATCAATGTCATGAGTGTCATACCACTTACGGGATTGCTGCCTACGATGGCAATGGCATTGGCTGCCACGGTAGTAAACAGGAAAGCTATGACGAACACGATGAGTATGGCCATCAGACTGAAGCCGAGTTTGCCGTCCATTACGTCGAAATGGAAGAATAGGAAGGTGGCCACCAAGGTGATGAGTATGCTCATAACCACCAGTTTCATAGGCAGATCCTTCTGCGTGCGGTCTTCGTTGTCGGCTTTCTTTCCTCCTACGCTCGACGCCAGTGAGAAGGCTCCCATGATGACCTTACGGCTGTTCCAGATGCCGATGATACCCGCCATGGCGATGCCGCCGATGCCGATGCTCTTGGCGTATCTGAATAGGTCTTCTGGACTTGCGTCTGCCGCTGTTACCGAACCGATGTTCAGGTCAGGGAAGATTAGTGCAATACCTGGTACAATGCCCCACCATACCAGCATCGAACCGCAGCAGATGATGAAGGCGTATTTCAGACCCACGATGTAGCCCATACCCAGTACGGCGGCTCCTGTATTGATCTTAAACACCAACTTGGCCTTTTCGGCTATGGTGTCGCCAAACATGATGGCACGGCTTGTGAAGTTCTCATGCCACAGTCCGAAGGTAGCCACGAGAAAATCGTACAATCCGCCGATGATACCTGCAAAGAGCAGAGGCTTTACCTGTCCGCCACCTTTCTCGCCTGTCACCAGTACCTGTGTGCTGGCTGTGGCTTCGGGGAAGGGGTACTTCCCGTGCATGTCCTTCACGAAGTACTTGCGGAAGGGGATGAGGAACAATATACCCAATATGCCACCCAGAAGTGAAGCGATGAATATCTCCAGGAAGTTGACCGTGAGGTCGGGGTACTTGCTTTGCAGTATGTAGAGCGCGGGAAGCGTGAAGATGGCTCCGGCTACGATGACACCGCTGCAGGCACCTATGCTCTGTATGATGACGTTCTCGCCCAGGGCACCCTTGCGTCGGGTAGCTCCCGAGATGCCCACCGCAATGATGGCAATGGGTATGGCTGCCTCAAACACTTGTCCTACCTTCAGTCCGAGGTATGCACAGGCTGCGCTGAAGAGTATGGCCATGATGATACCCATGGTCACCGAGTAGGCGGTCACCTCGCGTGGCTTGCTGTGGCGCGCCATCAGGGGTTCGTAGGTCTCGCCCTCATGCAGCTCTCGCATGGCATTCTCAGGCAGACCTTGGTTGTTTTGGCTCTCCATCTGTTTTCAATTATTTCGCCATGCTCCAGCCTAACTTCATTCCGTTGAAGCTTTTCAGCAACGAACTGATGCTGCTGCCACTACCACCCAGGTTGGTGATGGCCTTGAACAGCGATGTGGCGTCAAACAACATGTGCAGGTTATTGCCCTGTATGCTCACCGTGCAGCTAAGGCTTGCCACGCCCAGTGCACCGGTCATGGTCAGGGTGGTTCCGTTCAGGGTGTAGGTGCCGTTGGCCGTCTTGCCGTTGAGCGAAGCCGACATGGTGTTGTCCTTGTTGAAGGTAAAGGTACTTACGCCTTCCTTCAGACCGATCTTCTGCAACTGTGTGCCCAGAATCTGCTCTACCTTATTACCCATCAGCTCACCGCCGATGTTGCCCAGTATGCTGGTCGATTCAAAGGTTACCTGGGGCTGTGTGTATCGCCATGTGCCCACGATGCTGTTGGTATTGATTACGTTGCCACCCAGCAAAGTGCTCAGCAGGTTGAGTCCGGCTGTAGCCAGGTTGGCTCCGGCTGTCGCGGTTCCTGTGGCACTACTGGCCACGCCGCCCAGCACGGCACCCAGCAGGTTGGCATTGTTGTTGCTCTGTGTTGTTGTGGTAGTGCCAGTGCCCATGCCGCAGCTGGCAAACAATACGGTGGCAGCTACGGCTACCATTGTGAAAAACTTTTTCATTGTATCTGTTTTTTTAGTATTGGTTAAATTCTTGATTTTCATTCGTCCGAAGGCTGCGAGTCTTGACTCTCCTTCCCCTCGTTCACCAAGTTTCTGAATGGGGTAGGGAAGGGTGTCTCGAACTCCATCCTCTCTCCCGTGATGGGGTGGTAGAAGAACAGACGGAAGGCATGCAGGCAGAGTCGTCCCAATGGATTGGGCATATACTGCCCTTCGAGTCCGTATTTAGGGTCGCCCACCACGGGGTAGCCTATGTCCTGCATGTGCACCCTGATCTGGTTCTTTCGTCCCGTCTCCAGACGCAGTTCCACGAGTGAGTATTCGGGTGATGCCGCCACGCGTCGGAAGTGTGTGATGGCCAGTTTGCCTCCATTGTCGGTAGGCGACGAGAAGGTGACGTATGCCTTGTTGTCGGTCAGGTAACTGCGTACCGTGCCGCCTTCCTGCTCCATCTGCCCAGTCACAACCGCGCAATACCGACGGTCATATACACGGCCCTTCCAGTCCTCCTGCAAGATCTTGGCAGCCTCGATGCTCTTGGCGTAGATCATCAGTCCGCTGGTGTCGCGGTCCAGTCGGTGCACGCAGTGGGCATGACACTTGAAGTGGCGGCGCTGGAAGTATTCGTCGAGCACGTTCTTGATGCAGAACTGCTTGGCTGTGGCAGCCATCGACAGTATGCCCGGAGCCTTCTCTATGACGATGATGTCCTTGTCTTCATATACTATCTTCACCCACTTGCTCTGCAGCTCGGTACTGCGTCGGTGCTTGCTGATGCGCACCTTCATGCCTGGCTGCAGGGGGTAGTCGTGCTGGGTCACCAGTTTGTAGTTCACGCTTACGCCGTGTCCTTTCAGTATGTCCTTCAGCTTGTTGCGGCTGATGCCGGACATCTGCTTCGCGATGAATTCGGTTATGGTACAGGGTTCCTTTACCGTGAACTCGTGATACTTGGATGCTGCGTATGCTTCGCCGGATTGGTTTCTCATATCGTTTTGTTGTTGTTCTGTCGCTTATGCGAAATTTTCTACAAAGATAGTGCATTTATTTTATAATTCCTTATTATTTATTTGGAAATGTTGAAATAAATTGTCGTTTTGCTCTTTTCTTGTCACTTTTTAATTAGAAATCAAAGCGGATTCTTTGTTTTTTTCTGCGTTTTTGCTTACCTTTGTAGTCAAAACGATACAATTGTGAATGCGATAATACAGACGTTAGGAGATTTCCTCTGGGGCTGGCCCATGATTGTTTTGCTTCTGGGCACCCACATTTTCCTTACCATCCGCTTGCGTTTTCCACAGCGTAAGATTTTCAAGGCCATCCGTCTGAGCGTGGCTCGCGACGAGGATTCGCCGGGCGACGTCAGTCAGTTTGGCGCCCTTGCTACCTCGCTGGCTGCCACCATCGGCACGGGTAACATCGTGGGTGTGGCCACAGCGGTGGCGCTGGGTGGTCCCGGTGCCATCTTCTGGTGCTGGGTGACGGGTGTCTTTGGCATCGCCACCAAGTATGCCGAGGGTCTGCTGGCCGTGAAATATCGTGTCAAGACGCGTTCGGGCAGAATGCTGGGCGGTCCCATGTATGCCCTGCAGAAGGGACTGGGTATGAAGTCGCTGGCCATACTCTTCTGCATCTTTACTGCCATGGCTTCCTTCGGTATTGGCAATATGGTGCAGAGCAATGCCATCTCCATGCTGTGCCAGGAGTCTATGGGGGCTCCCGAGTGGGTCACCGGACTTGTCGTCACCCTCGTGGCAGCCCTTGTCATACTGTTTGGCGTGAAGGGTATTGCCAGGGTGTGCACCACCTTTGTGCCCCTGATGGCCATCCTCTATGTGCTGGGCTGTTTGTATATTCTTTTCGTTAATGGAGAGTATCTTTGGTCAGCCATCAAACTCATCGTATGCTCTGCCTTCAATCCTGAGGCTGCAGGAGGAGGCTTTGTGGGAGGCACGCTCATCCTTACGGCTCGCTACGGCATAGCGCGTGGTTTGTTCAGTAATGAGAGCGGTATGGGTAGTGCCCCCATCGTGGCTGCGGCAGCACAGACTAAAGCCCCTGTAAGACAAGCGCTTGTGTCCAGTTCTGCCACTTTCTGGGATACCGTGGTCATCTGTCTGCTTACCGGTTTGGTCATTACAACCAGCATTCTGGCATATCCCGAGATTACCTATGATGACGGCGGTGCGCTCACCAAGGCTGCTTTCAGTAAGATTCCCGCCATCGGCTCTCCTCTACTTACCTTTGGTGTCGTAACTTTTGCCTTTAGCACCATCCTGGGCTGGAGCTATTATGGTGAACGTGCGGTAGAGTATCTGGGAGGTTCCCGGGTGGTATGGGGCTACCGTGTGCTGTTTATTGTGGCCATCTTCCTTGGCAGCGTATTCGAGCTCAACCTGGTGTGGAGCCTCTCCGACCTTATGAATGCCCTTATGGCCATTCCCAACCTCGTCTCTCTGCTTCTGCTTAGTGGTATCGTGGCGGCAGAGACGCGCAAGTTCAAAGGTTAGCAGGTGCGTAGAGTGTCTGTTCCTTCACGCTTCACTCAGTGTGCACTCAGTGTGCGTTCACAAATCCGTGAAGAACTGTGAGTGAAAGTAATGTGAAAGTAATGTGAACCTAATGCGAACCTAATGCACAGTACTTGGTGAATCACGTACTGCCTTCACCCTGCTTTCTCCCGACCCTTCCCCACGATTCTCCACGAATTTGTGTAGGATCCTCGTAGGAACCTCGGGGCAGCGTGGGGAATGAAGGTAGTAAGGTGAGTTTATAAGAATTGTTGTCATAGTTGCTGTCCATTTATTTGTTTATAACGATTCGTTGGTTCGGTACAATTTTCTGTGTTTTTTTTATCTTTTTATATCAAAAATCAAGGAAAATCTCAAAAAAAAGCCAATTTTTCTTGTTTTTGAGCCGAAAAACTCGTATCTTTGCACCTGATTTTTTTGAATAATTAACACCAAAGTATAGAAACATGTTAATCATGTGTGATAGAAATGGGGTACATTAACTTATGAAACAGAAATTTTATATGTCTATGGTAGCCTGCGTGCTGCTGATGGCGTCTTGCAGTCAGGAGGATCTGGCTGAGAAGAGTCTGGGGGAAGGCTTGGCAAAGGCATCAACCAGTAGTTTTGAGTGTTTTGAGGAAGATGGAGAGACACGCTCTATCGTCGATCCTTCTGGTTCAACTGTTGCCTTTAAGTGGCAGGAGGGCGACAAGCTGGCTATCTATAGTGGTGCAGGCGCTTCGGGTATGACCAACTATGACCTCATTGGCGTAGATGCTAATAATGTGGGAACCTTCCAGGCTAACGGTTTCCTGCTGACCACAGGGGCTGAGTACTATGCCTTCACACCCTACGATGGTACACAGACCAAGAAGACCCAGGTGAAGGTGGACTATGACGATCTGGTGCAGAAGAGTAATGGTGCTTTTGACCATCTTGGTGCCAAGGACTTCCAGTATAGCGATGCCACCGTTGCACTCACTGACGACCCATCAAACCTCACCCATTTCAACCTCAAGCATCTGGGTGCTGTGTGTCGCTTCCGTCTTAAGGTGTCCGAGACCGCTAACTACAAACAGTTTAGAATCACTGGTACAGGCTTGGTCACTGGCGGTAAGTTAAACCTCACTACAGGTTCCTTCACTCCCGAGGCTACTGGCTCCATCACTATGAAATTGGGTGGCGGAACTGGAAGCATCAAAGTGAATGCCAATGAAGAGATTACACTCTACGTAATGCTGCCACAGCAAGATCTTGGTACATGTGTCGATCTGGCTGTAGAGCTTTATGGAACTGAAACTGTACATAACCATGACAAGATGTACATTGCATACCTCAATGGCAAGGACATCAAGGGTGGAAAGGCTTATGGATGGAAAGCCAATTTGAAGGAATATGAACCAGTATCTACCGTTGGTGAAGGCAAGAGAGTGAAGTTCACTAAGGGTAACCTATGGTGGGACGGAAGTAACTATCACTTTGAGTCAAACCAGACTGACTATCCCAATATGTTGTCAACCAGTCATATTGGTTACTTCTGGTGGACCAGTCTTAAGGATTACAAGAGTGGAAATCCTGACTATATGCCCTATGCTTTGAACTTCTCTAATTCTGGCTATGCTTCGGATGATAAGTTTTTCTGCTGCGAGGAGAATCCTCTTACCGTAGATGGCGTAGATGGCTATTATGCATTGAGCGATGCAGAGTGGGAATACATTACGAAGACTCGTGCACGTGCCAGTCAGCTTTATAAATATGGTGTGACCGTGGGAGACAAGGTAAATTGTTTGGTTATAGCTCATGACCGTTTCTATGGTACCTTGAAGAGTTCCTACACTCTTGAAGAGTTGAATGCTAATGGTCTGACTTGTCTGCCTGCTGCTGGTGAACGTAGTGGTTACTCGTTCAAAGATACTGAGGGATGGGGATTGTATTGGTTGTCAACGGTGTATGACGATGGAGAAAAAACATGGGGTGTTTACTTTAATAATAAACAGGTTTATAAGAATTATGCTCTTCGCGAATACCCAAGAACTATTCGTCTCGTAAAAAAGGATAACTAAGATATTAGAAATTGATGAAAATAATGAAAACAATAGAATCAAACAACATACTTCGTCCCTATTGCCGTCCTGAGTTAGAGGTTTTTGAACGCATTGGCAGTCAGATGCTCTGCGCAAGCAAGGTCACAGCAGATGGTGGAGATGGTTTTGGCGCCTTCGACGATGACGTTATCGACCAGGCTACCGGTACGGGTAGCGGCTTCGGTGCCTTCGACAACGATGGTCACGTAGCGGGAACTGGTTCCGCCTTCGGACCTGCGTGGGAATAAAAACAATTCAGCGCATAGTGCTTAATGTATGGTTAAGCCTATGCGCTGAATTTTTAGGTCATCACTAAATTATCCATGCACCTTGAAGAGGATGACGAGGAAGATAATGATGTGAACCACCAGGATGGCAGGAATGCCATAGATGAACTTCTTGTGCTGAGTCTTATGGTGCCATACGCTCATACCGATGAGAGAGCCTAAAGCACCACCCAGGGCGGCAAGGGTGAGGAGAGTCTTTTCGGGGACACGCTTCTTGGCTGTAGGAGTCTTGACTGACGAAGCATTCTTGCCCTTGGCTAACTTGGCATTATACTTGTCGTGCTTATAGGCATTGTACTTTGCTACTCCTTTGTCGTAACCGAAAACGAAAAATGCTATGACGTTCATAGCAATAAGGACTATGAGGGAAATCTTGATTGTCATGGATGATTAGTTTTTTTATTATTCTTATTTCTCAAGTTCAAAGTATTCGCGATGAGGTGTTTTCACTTAGTCAAACTCCAGCTTCAGGGCTTCCTTGAGGTGTGCTATGTCGGGATTATGCTCGATGATGCGCTTCAGTATGTCGGTCTTGCTGAACACAACGATTGACTCCTCCATCTTGGCCACCTTGATGTCGTAGTCAATAGCATTGTTGTTAAAGGTCTCGCGGATGTGCGTAAGCAGAGTGTCACGGATTTCGCCAAAGCTCGTCTTCACCATCTCGTTGTTGACCGTAAACGAAAAATGACTACCGTCGATAATGTCGGGCGTCATCTCCTCCATGCGAGTGGCTAATGCCTTATAGTCGATGGGAAGAGAGTACGCCACCTGTCGCCATGCCAGATTGAGATCGTGCTCTTCAAGTGTGCGTGACGGTTTTTCATCATTCGGCTTTTCCTGCGACGACTGCTGCACGTCCTCCTTGGTGGTGGCACCGCTGCTGGTAGTCTTAAGACGGAGAGAGGGACCGAAAGAGCCTGCCTTGAAGGTCTTGAGCAAGGGACCGCTCGAGGATTTGCCGGGAGTGACCTTGGGAGTATGTGATGCTGTGTCAGGCTGCACGCTGGTTTGGGTGGGAGCATTGACGTTGGCCTGTGTCTGAGATGAGGAAGGGGTGACAGCTGTAGCTGTGGGGGTAGCCTGGCTTGTGTTCGCAGTGGCTACCGACTGCTGTACTGCAGACTGAGTCTTCAGGACGCTGAACAAGGGAAGAAGTGTGCGGGGACGACGCCCCGCATGGGCATCCTCTTCCTGTGCACATTGTATGAGGGCTATCTCCACCTGCAAGCGCTTGTTACGACTGCTACGATAGTTCTGGTCGCAGTCGTTGCACAGTTTGATAGTGTGGTAGAGGAAGCTGGGCTGGCAGCGCTGAGCCTGCTCCTGATAGCGCTGACGCATGGAGTCGCTCACTTCGAGTAATGGCAGCGTCTGCGCATCACGGCTTACCATAAGGTCGCGAAGGTGTGCGGCAAGTCCGCCAATGAATATACCTGGGTCGAACCCCTTCTGTATGGCCTCATTGAGTATCAGCATACAAGGCTCCACCTCGTGCTGTAGGAAGTGATCGACGAGGCGGAAGTAGTAGTCGGCATCCAGTATATTGAGGTTGGCCAACGTCTGCTGATAGGTGATGTTTCCACCTGTGAAGCTGACCATCTGGTCGAAGATGGAGAGTGCATCGCGCATACCTCCGTCGGCCTTCTGTGCAATGAGGTTGAGTGACTCATCGTCGGCTGTATATCCTTCCTTCTGTGCCACGTAGCGCAGGTGGTCCACCGTGTTCTGGATGGTCATGCGGGCAAAGTCGTACACCTGGCATCGGGATAGGATGGTGGGAAGGATCTTGTGCTTCTCGGTGGTGGCCATGACGAAGACCACGTATGAGGGAGGCTCTTCGAGCGTCTTGAGGAAGGCGTTGAAGGCAGAGGTGGACAGCATGTGAACCTCGTCGATGATAAACACCTTGTAGCGTCCTGTCTGGGGAGGAATCTGCACCTGCTGTATCAATTCGCGGATGTCCTCGACCGAGTTGTTGGAGGCAGCATCCAGCTCATGGATATTCATGGATCGTCCCTCGTCAAAGGCACGGCATGACTCGCACTCGTTGCACGCCTCGCCATTGTCGTTGGGGTGGGTACAGTTAATGGTCTTGGCAAATATTCTTGCACAGGTGGTCTTACCTACACCTCGCGGACCGCAGAACAGGTAGGCATGCGCCAGCTTGTTGGTCTTGATGGCATTGAGAAGTGTGGTTGTTAGGGCACGCTGTCCCACCACGGTATCGAATGAGGCAGGGCGGTATTTACGTGCGGAAACGATGTATTCTTCCATGTTAATAATTTAGATAGGTTGTCGTTTGAAATGTTACTAAATGCAAAAATACAAAAAAAACGTGGGCATTTTACTTTTTTAGACAAAAAAAGTGCTATCTTTGTGCGCAAATCGAAAAACCTATGAGCAAAATACATTCGATACTCTATTTTTTGCGCTGTCACAAGAATATCTTGTTGATATTGGTGAGCGTTGTTTTTGTGTGCTTCATTGACTCCAATAACATTTGGGAACGTCATTACCGTTGGCAGACCATTGACGAACTGAAGAACGAGATCGCCAGTCTGGAAGCCAGTTACGAAGCTGATTCGCGTGAGTTGGAAGAACTGCGCACCAATCCGAGGAAGGTGGAGCAGATAGCTCGCGAGAAGTACCAGATGACACGTCCGGGCGAGGATTTGTTCATTATCATGACCGATGAACAGGCTGGTGCGGAAACTGCGTCCGTGGCACAGGATGATGGCACAGAGCCAGAAGTGTAAGTCGTGTACTCTATGAAAAAACTGTCGTTTCTTCAGAACTACATCTTCCGTTTTGGGGCTTTGGCTTTTCTCTGCGGTTTGGGGATGCGCCTGTTCAACCCATTGGTAGGCACGCTGTTCTTTGTGGTGGGTGTGGTGCTGTTCACTTCCATGCAGATGCTGGCGCGCTATGAGGGAAACAACTTCATCATAGCACGTTTGCGCCGTCAGCAAGTGATGAGCGATTTGGCCTTGCTGCTCTCTGCAGCAGCCATGCTGGCACAGCAGTTTAACTTTGGTCCATCGTGGGCTCATCGCAATCTGTGGCTGCTTCTGTTGGTTATTGGTTGCATATTACAGCTATACACCGCCTTCCGCCTTCCTTCGGAACTGGAGAAGGAGCGTAAGAACCACCTTCCTCATGGCGGAGTGGCATTACTTTTGTTACTTCCTTTGCTGTCATCGTCGTGCGCCACGCAGTATAACGTGGAGGGCACTACCAATGTGTCTATGCTGGAAGGTAAGACGCTCTACCTGAAGGTGTTTACTGACGAGATGATGAAGAGTCTTGACTCGTGTACCGTACAACATGGACGTATGCGTTTTAATGGCGCACTCGACTCGGTACAGATGGTCAACATCTTTATGGACGACCAGAGCATGATGCCTATGGTGCTTGAGGAAGGTATCATAAGTCTGACTATCGACGAGAGCCGACAGAATGTGACGGGCAGTCCGATGAATGATACCTTATATAACTTTATACGTGCCAAGGTGAAGCTTGATAATGAGCTGGAAGACATTCCTGCCCTTGAGAGTCGCCTGATAGTGGACGGGGTAGAGGAGATGGAACGTGAGCGCATCCTGATGTCGGAAGTGCAGCGCATATCCTCGGCTAACGATAAGTTGGTGACTTCGTTTGTGATTCGCAACAGCGACAATGTGCTGGGTCCTGGCGTGTTTATGATTATGACAAGTGGATATCCCTTCCCCCAGCTTACTCCACAGATTGAAGAAATACTGTTTCGTGCAAAACCCTGCTTCAAGGAGCATCCCTATGTGAAGCGTTATGTGGAAGCTGCACGCAAGAACATGGAGAAGATACACACGGGTGCAAGTGAGGATGTGGTGAGGGGTGATAATGCCATAGAGTAAGAAGAGGGAACCATGAAAGAACGGGATGAGATATTGCAGCTCAGAGAGCAGCTGCATCAGCATAACCATAATTACTATGTGCTGAACGCCCCTACGATAGGCGATCAGCAGTTTGACGAGATGATGCATCGCCTGCAGGAACTTGAGGAACGTCATCCTGAGATGTACGATGCCAATAGTCCGTCGCAACGTGTGGGAAGCGACCTCAATAACGAGTTTCAGACGGTGCAGCACAAGCGCCCTATGCTTTCCTTGTCAAACACCTACAACCAGCAAGAGGTGAGCGAGTTTTACCAAAGGGTAAAGGATGGACTGCAAGGCGAGCCCTTTCAGGTGTGCTGCGAGATGAAGTTCGATGGACTGAGCATCTCGTTGCATTATGAGAAAGGTCGTTTAGTGCGTGCGGTAACACGAGGCGACGGTGTGCAAGGCGACGATGTGACAGAGAACGTACGTACCATTCGAAGCATTCCTTTGGTGCTACCAGCCGGATTAGATTACCCAGAAGAGTTTGAGATACGAGGTGAGGTGCTGATGCCCTTCAGCAGTTTTGAACAGTTGAACAAAGAACGTGAGAGCAGGGGAGAGGCTTTGTTTGCCAATCCTCGCAATGCTGCCTCAGGTACCTTGAAGAGTAAAGATTCGAGGGTGGTAGCCGAACGAAAGTTGGATGCCTTTTTGTATTATCTGTTGGGTGACGGCATACCAGCTCAAAGTCATTACGATAATCTGCAAGCAGCCAAGCGATGGGGCTTCAAGGTGAGCGACAATATGTGTGTGGCTCATAATGAGCAAGAGATATTCGACTATATTAACCTGTGGAATGAAAAGCGTCATCAGTTGCCTTATGCCACCGATGGCATAGTGCTGAAGGTGAACTCCCTGGCGCAACAACGCTCATTGGGACTTACTGCCAAGAGTCCACGATGGGCCATTGCATATAAGTTTCAGGCAGAACAGGTCAGCACCATGCTGAGGGAAGTGACCTTCCAGGTGGGCAGAACCGGAGTGGTGACACCCGTGGCCAATATGGATCCTGTGCTGCTGGCAGGTACTGTCGTGAAGCGCGCAACCCTGCATAATGCGGATGTGCTGGAGGCACTCGACTTACACATAGGAGACTATGTGCTTGTGGAGAAAGGCGGAGAGATTATTCCGAAGATTGTGGGTGTGGACGAGGAACGTCTTAATGAGGTGAGGGGCGAGAAGGTGAGGTTTATAGACCGTTGCCCTGAATGTGGCACCGAACTGAAGCGTAACGAGGAAGAAGCCGCTACCTATTGCCCCAATGACGAATGTCGTCCTCAGCTGTTGGGCAGAATAGAACACTTTATCTCTCGCAAGGCTATGAATATCACTTCGCTGGGTCCGGAGACCGTAGATAAGTATTTCAGTGATGGACTGATACATGATGTGGCAGACCTATATGACCTTACGCTCGACAAGCTCTGTCCTCCACCTCTGGACTTGTTTGGTAATCCGCTTCCCGACACGGGAAAGCAGGAGCATCTACAGCAGCGTAATGTGCTGGCGGGAATTGCTGAGAGCAAGAATGTTCCGTTTGAGCGTGTCTTGTTTGCCCTGGGTATCCGTTTTGTGGGTGAGATAGCAGCCAAGGCGCTTGCTCGTAATTTCAGAAGCATACACGCCCTACAGGATGCCACATTGGAGCAGATGCTTGAGGTAAATGGCATCGGACTGGTGATTGCGCAGAGCGTCAAGCAATGGTTTGCCGACGAGCATAACCAGCGTGTAGTGTCACGTCTGGAGGCAAGTGGTGTGCAGATGGAACTGAGCGACGAAGAAATGTTGCAGCAGAGTGATAGGCTAGCTGGACAGAGTGTGGTCATCAGCGGTGTGTTTGTGCATCACAGCCGTGATGAATACAAGGCTATGATAGAACAGCATGGTGGCAAGAACGTAGGCAGCATATCTGCCAAGACGTCCTTCGTACTGGCCGGAAGCAATATGGGTCCGGCAAAACTGGAGAAAGCCCAGAAGTTAGGAATCAGGATTATGACGGAAGACGAGTTCCTGAGCTTTGTGAGCATCAGTTAATCACACTTTTCTTTTTCAAAAGGCATAGTCCTTTCGCTAAATTAAGTCGAAAAGGTGGCGAGTTCTGTCACATTTGTTAGATTTTTGATAGATTATTTGGCATTTAGCACGTTAATTTGTAACTTTGCGTCTTGAAAAAGAATTATTGCATTGTGCATTCTGCTTTCAAATAGGTGTTAGCTGGTCGTGTATGATGCATCTGGATATACTTAGAATTATAATAGATTTATGGCTCAAAATAAATTTCGTGGATTGGGTGTAGCACTCATCACTCCTTTCAAAGGCGATGGCAGTATTGATTTTGAATCTCTCACTCGCTTGCTCGACTTCCAGTTGTCGCATGGTGTAGATTTCATCTGCTTGTTGGGTACAACGGCAGAAACTCCTACCTTGTCAGTTGAAGAGAAGGCTCAGGTTCGCAAGTGTGTTGTGGACAGAGTAGCTGGACGAGTGCCCCTGCTGATGGGTTGCGGAGGTAATAATACTGCTGCCGTTATTCACGAATTGAAGAATACCGACTGGACGGGTATTGATGGTGTGCTGAGTGTATGCCCTATGTACAACAAACCCTCACAGGAAGGTCTTTATCAACATTTTAAGGCTATAGCAGAGGCAAGCCCTGTGCCTGTAGTACTCTATAATGTACCTGGACGTACTGGCGTGAATATGACGGCAGAGACGACATTGCGTCTGGCTCGCGACTGTGAGAATGTGGTGGCTATCAAAGAGGCAAGTGGCAATATCACCCAGATGGATGATATCATCAAGAACAAGCCTGCAGACTTTGACGTAATTAGTGGTGATGACGGTATAACCTTCCCCCTTATCACCTTGGGTGCTGTAGGTGTAATCAGCGTGATTGGTAATTCTCTGCCTGCTGAGTTCAGCAGAATGGTGCGTTTAGCGTTGAAGGGCGAATACGAACCTGCTTTGCATATCCATCATAAGTTTACCGAGTTATTTAAGTTGCTGTTTGTTGATGGTAACCCTGCCGGTGTGAAGGCTATGCTGCATGCTATGGGTGTCATAGAGAACCAGTTGCGTCTTCCTCTCGTGCCTACCACCTTGGTGACTATGGAAAAAATCTCGGCTATCGTACACGAACTGGACATTAAGTATTAAGAAATTCTAAGTATTAGATTAGCGGTATCTCAGGGAATCTATAGGTATTCTGTTTATTTAAGGGTCTTTGGGTTCTTTGGATATACTGGATATTCAGGTCTTTCCGGATATTCTGGAGGTTCTAGAATTTTAGACTTACTGGGTCTTTCCGGAATATCTGATGTTTTCTACTTTTCTGATTTAAAGATTCACAAACATAAAAAAGCGAAGCAAAGAACTTCATTTTCTTTTGCTTCGCTTTTTTTTTATTCTTCTTTTCGAAATTTCTTTGTGCTACTTTGTCTATAGGAACGTGTCTTTTTACTTTAAGTAATAGATAAAAGTTTCGGAATTCTTTACTTTGAGTAATAGACGACAGCAACTCTTTACTTCTTGAAGTAATAGATGAAAGTGGCCAGACGCTCTTTACTTCTTAAAGTAATAGATGAAAGTAGCCAAACCTTCAAGAGTCTTCTTGCCAGTTTCCTTAATCTCGATGCTGAACTTGATGGTGGTCTTGATAGCACCACGAAGGTTCTGGATTTCCTCAAGTTTGGTGGTCATACGAACGCTCTGACCAGAGAGAACGGGCTGTGCAAACTTCATCTTGTCCATACCGTAGTTCATCATACGCTCCAAGTTGCGTACCTCAATAATCTGATCCCACAGAACAGGAAGCAATGAGAGGGTGAGGTAACCATGTGCGATGGTCTGACCGAAGGGACTCTCTACTTTGGCACGCTCGGTGTCAACATGAATCCACTGGTGGTCGAGGGTTGCATCGGCAAACATGTTGATGCGATCCTGGTCAACAAGAACATAGTCGCTTGTGCCAATCTCTTTGCCTACAAAAGGCAGGAAGTCTTCGTAAGACTCGATAATTACTTTACTCATAGTTTCAAATTTATTGTGTGTTTCTATTATTCAAAACAGTTGAATCGTAAGTTATTATGGTGCAAAGATACGAAGAAAATGCGAGTTGTACGTTCTTTTTGCACATTTTTTGCGTTAACGTGCAGTTATTTGCGCTTAAAGCATCGTTTTTACAGAAAATTTATTAACTTTGCACGAAACTAAATTTGTGATAAAAATATGAAACCAATATTCATTGCTGGTCCATGTGTAATCGAAACACAGGATGTTCTGGACGAAGTGGCCTCAGAATTGCTTCGTTTGCGCAATAAGTACGGTGTCGAGATATATTTCAAGGCTTCATTTGACAAGGCTAATCGTACCAGCTTGAGTTCTTACCGAGGTCCTGGTATAGAGAAAGGACTGCAGATGATGGCCGATGTGAAGTCGCGCTTTTGTCTGCCCTTGTTAACAGACATTCACGAGAGCTTTCAGGCAAGCGTAGCTGCCGAAGTGGTGGATGTATTACAGATTCCTGCTTTTCTGTGTCGTCAGACAGATTTACTTGTGGCTGCCGCCAATACAGGTAAGCCTGTAAACATCAAGAAGGCTCAGTTCCTTTCGGGACTTGACATGCAATATCCTGTAGAGAAATGTCGGCAGAGTGGTGCCAGCGAGGTTTGGCTTACTGAGCGTGGCAATATGTACGGTTATAACAACCTGGCAGTTGACTTCCGCAACATTGCGGATATGAAACGATTTTCAGAGCGTGTCATCATGGATTGTACTCATAGTGTGCAACGTCCTGGTGCCGCCAATGGTAAATCGGGAGGCAACAGGGAATTTGTACCAGCTATGGCACTGGCAGCTAAGGCCTTTGGTGCTAATGGCTACTTTTTTGAGATACATCCAGATCCCGAAACGGCACTTAGCGACGGACCCAATATGCTTTATCTGAACGACTTCGAGAAGGTATTGCAAAGCTTAATTGAGGAGTAATGAGTGATCTGAGAAAAATTGCTGAGCAATGTTTGCGTGATGAGTCAGATGCTATTCTGCAGTTGATTCCTCAACTTGACGAGAACTTCGACAAGGTCGTCAACCTGTTGTTTCGTTGCAAAGGTAAAGTCGTTATAACGGGTGTAGGCAAGAACAGTCATATTGCCTCCAAGATGGCCGCCACGCTGAGTAGTACGGGAACCCCCGCTTTCTATATCAATGCCCTTGATGTGTACCATGGTGGTCTGGGTGTGATGACAGATGATGATGTGGTGGTGGCATTGTCTAATTCTGGACAGACGGATGAGTTGCTTCGCTTTGTACCTTGTCTGCAGGAGCGTAGAATACCTCTTGTTGGCATCAGCGGTAATCCTGAGTCGCTTCTCGCAAAAAATAGTACCTATCATCTAAATGTTCATGTGGCACATGAGGCTTATCCCCTGAACCTGGCACCAACTTGCAGCACCACTGCCACGTTGGCCATGGCAGATGCCATTGCGTCGGCATTGGTGGTATGCCGTGAGTTTAAGGAAGGTGATTTCGCACGTTTCCATCCGGGTGGCTCGCTGGGACGTCGATTGCTGAAGACTGCACGTGAGGTGATGCGTACCAATGACTTGCCAATCATTCCGCCTGACATGCCATTGGGCGAGGCCATTATTCATATCAGCAAAGGTAAGTTGGGACTTGCCGTGGTGATGGAAGGCATTCGAGTAATGGGTATCGTTACGGATGGTGATGTGCGTCGTGCTACGGAAAACCTACGTGAACGATTCTTCTTTGTGCATGTAAGTGATATGATGACCAAGACGCCTGTTTGCGTTACCCCTAACACTAAGATAGAAGAGATTCTTCGCATACTCAACAATCGTAAGATTCATGCAGTTCTGGTAAAGGATGAGAAGGAATGCCTAGTAGGCATTGTGGATAATTTTGCATGTTATGTGTAGCGCATAGGGTTTGAGGAAAAGAAAATGGAAATAATTCGAGTAACAAAGACTTGCAATTAGTAATATGTTTAGAATAAACCAACGATATCAATTCCGAAGTTTGCTGCTCATCATAATGTTGTGGTGGGGAGCAAATACTGCATCAGCACAGAACTACTGGTTTAAGCATGTAGGACTGTCTGACGGATTGTCATCAAGCCAGATTAACGCCGTGTTCAAAGATAGTCACGGCTTTGTGTGGTTTGGCACATCGGCAGGTCTTGATCGTTTTGACGGTGCAGGTATTCGTAGGTATCAAAGCAATTATTCGCTTGCCAGTGCTTTGCCCGACAGCTACATTATGTCAATTCAGGAGTCTTATGACAATAAACTCTGGATTAAGACTAATGGAGGCTATGTAACCTTCGACCCTGTAACAGAGACTTTTGACCGCAGTGTGTCGCAACTCCTCTCAATGTTGGATGCTAACATTGATCCAGAATTGGTGTTCTTCGATCATTGGAAGAACACATGGGTTTACGATAAGGATAATGCCGTTTACTATTATAAATCCAAGCAGGAACTGATTTACAAGTTTAGTTTCGACGATAGCAAGTCTTCGCTGAAAAAAGGTACCATAAGCGGAATTTGTGAATGTCTGGAAGGTGTCTTGGTGGTCTATACCGATGGAACAGTGTGTTGCATAAGTGGTGAACAACAGCGCATATTATGGTATAACGATGTGGTGGCAAAGAATTCTACACAGGAAGACGAATACCAGATTTCGTGCGATGATGAAGGTAATATCTGGATTTATGGTGATGCACATGCCTACTTCTATGAGAAGTCCACAGGTCACTGGCATCGTTCCATCTCAGAATTGGCTAAGGCATGGGGATGCAATGTGTCTGTTAATGATGACTTGGTGACAGGTGCTGCTTGTGACAAGGATGGCAATATGTGGTTGAGTACAGACCGTCATGGCTTGTTCTTGCTGAATGTATCTGAGCGAAGTATTAAGGCTCATTTGATGGCGGAAGTCGAACGTGGAGTGTCTTCCAACAATTTGAATACGGTATATGTCGATGATACAGACCTGTTATGGGTGGGAACCTCACATGCTGGTGTGAATTACTATGCTCCCAATCTGTATCTTTTTGATGTCAACGATATTGGTAATGTGTATGGTATGTGCGAGGATGCCGAACATGGACTATGGTTTGCTACGCACGATCATGGTTTGGTGAATCTGAATCCAAAGAGTGGAAGCTCAAGGTCGTTCACTCAGGCACAAGGATTGAATGATAATATGCTGTCGTGTGTGCTTGTAGCCAAGGATGGTAAGATATGGGCTGGATCAAATCGTCATGGCCTGAATTGCATCAGTGCGGGTGGGGTGAAGGTATATCGTTCTACGCCTGGCGATCAGACGGGATTAAAGGATAATAATATCCAGGCACTTGTGGAGGATTGTTTTGGTAAAATCTGGATTGCCACTCGCAAGGGTGGTTTACAATGCTTGAATACCAAGAACGGCAAGTTTAGTAACTTTTGTGTACAGAATGGTAAGTTGCAGAGTGATAATGTGACGTCGCTCTATGCCAATGCCACTCATCTCGTGGCAGGTACGGGAAATGGCATTATGCTACTTAATCTGAGTCGCAACAGCATCACCAAATACCTTGGCACACAGTCAGGTGACAAGCATTTTACGAGTAATGTGGTCACAAGTGTGTTTCTGGATAGTCGTGGCATCGTATGGGTAGGTACGCGCGAAGGATTGAATGTGCTGGATGTGGCAACCGACCAACTGGCTACATTTAACACATCCAATGGCTTGCAGAATAATGTGGTATGTGGTATAGCAGAGGATAACAATCATGACATTTGGGTGACTACGGCACGTGGTGTCAATCGCATCACAATTCAGAAAGCCTCAAGTTCGGATTTCCATTATGCATTTAATTTCTATGGCTACGACATGTCCGATGGATTGCAAGGCATAGAGTTCAACCAAGGTGCTATCATGGCCACCAAGAGCGGTAAGATATTCATGGGTGGACAGCATGGTATCAACTGGATGCATGACATTAAGCACAAGGAGCGTGTTCGTCCCCTGCATGTCTTTCTGTCAGAACTCTCTATTGACGGACAACCTATTTCTGTTGGAGAAAGCTATGCCGGGAAGGTTATTCTGAATGAGAGTCTTAATAGTTTGAAAACGCTTACGCTTCGGTATCGTGACAAGGATATCTGTCTGCGTCTGGGTATAGATGACTATAATCATGCCGAACCAGCTCGCTTCATCTATCAGCTTGAAGGAATCAATGATGCCTGGCTTCCTGTTACAGGAGATGGTCATACCCTGAAGTTGGCTTATATGAGTAGCGGAACCTATACGTTGCATATAAAAGCTATGTTGGATGATGACAAGACGGTGTCCGAGGAACACGTCATTACCATTGTGGTGCAGCGCCCTTGGTACCTACAGTGGTGGGTTTTTGCTCTGGCTGGTTTGATACTGATAGGCCTGGTTTATATGGTGTATCGCTTGTGGCCAATGGTTATGGGTTATTACAAGCAACGTCATAAGGAACTTGCCGATTTGAAGAAACGTCAGGATGAAATAGAAGTGGTGACGCAGGAGATACGCACTAATGTGGTGTCGATGATTCCGCAGTTGGGGCTTTTGCAACGTGAGACAGAAGATGCTAACCAGAAAGAAGTGCTGAATGGCTTGCATTACTCTGCACGCCAGATGTTGGCAAGTCTGAATAGACTGAAGGAGAATAAGTCGCTCATACCTAATGCCAACAATCAGGAACAGGAATTGTCTCCTTTGATGACGTCATCTGCCCAGCAGGCTATGGTGGGAGACGATACGCAAGAAGGAATACCTGCGAGTGAGGGCAATATCCTAGTCAGCGATGAAGGGGTGGTAGATATAAACGTAGCTACCTCAAATGAAAGTCTGATGAAACATACCATATTCATCGCAGACTCTGACAGCGATATGCTTGAATTTGTGGCAGATTGCCTTAAAAACACTTTCAACATACGCATCTTCACCTCTGCCGAAGACTGCTGGAATGCTATGATTACCCAGCGTCCCAGCTTAGTAATGTGTGCTGAGGGAATGGCTGACATGACAGGTAGTGCATTGTGTGAGCGTGCAAAGAACGAGCGTGCGCTGGAACGACTTCCCTTCATTCTCACTACCGAAGGTGTACTTACACAGGGTGAGTTGGCTATTAAGAACATATCGTTGTTTGCCGACGACTATATCCCTTCACCCTACAACCTGCAAAGTGTAACTGCCCGCATCAATTCATTGCTTGGTGAACCCAACAGCGAGGCACCCGTGGTGGATGATACAATACGTGGAGCCGATGCCATGACAAGTGCAGCCAAGGTGCAACTGCAACAGTTGCTGGATCAATATATATTGCAAAATATAGGTAGAAAGGATTTGAGTATAGAGGACATGAGCAAGGTGCTGAATGTAAGTCGCACGGTATTGTTTCGTAGGATTGAGCATGTCACGCATCTTTCACCTTCCGACTACATACGTAAAATCCGTTTGCAAGAGGCTGCTAAACTGCTTGAATCGGGGTATTTGACTACTGCCGAGGTGGCACAGGAAATAGGATTTGGTAATCTGGCTACTTTCAGCCGATTCTTCCAGGTCGAGTTTGGTGTACTGCCTTCAGAATATGCGGAAACAAGGCGTGGTAAATAAACAAACAAATGAAACATAATATCTTAAAAATTATCTTGCTGATGACATTAACGAATTATACTTCTCGGATTATCGCTCAGGACAGTCCTACTCAACAAACTATTGATGCATTGAAGGAGTTAGGCGTACCCTTCTATGAGAATAATAGTGTGGTGCTGTTGCCCTCAGGCAAGGAGAAGTTTCACGATATGTTCGAGGCAATTCGTCAAGCAAGACATTTTATACATCTGGAGTATTTTAACTATCGTAATGATACGATTGGTTGGGCTTTGTTTGGTCTGTTGGGACAGAAGGCCCAGGAAGGTGTGGAAGTGAGGGTGATGTGCGATGACTTTGGTAATCGCAGTAACGATCATCCCCTTAAGAAGCATCACCTTGATAGCATCCGCTCCATGGGAATCAATATTCAGATCTTTGATCCGATGAAGTTCCCCTGGGTCAATCATTTCTATCATCGCGATCACATGAAAATTGCCGTTATAGACGGTAATATTGCATATAGTGGAGGTATGAATGTAGCGGATTATTATATTCATGGTAAACCCGAAATTGGTTCGTGGCATGATATGCATATGCGTCTTGAAGGACCAGTCGTGGCGCGATACCAACAGATTTTCAGTAAGATGTGGGAAGGTCAGACAGGCGAGAAACTTGACTCTATGCAGTATGCCGGAATAGATAAGCCTATGGAGGATTATTACTATAATCTTCGTCCTGATAGTACGGAAGACGTTCATGGAAAGAAGCTGGCAGTAGTGTATCGTCGTCCTGGTAAGTACAGTAAGTTGATGCGAAAAGCTTATGTAGCGGCTATTGATGCGGCTAAAAAACACATACAGATAGTTAATCCTTATCCTACGGGTGTGTATAGTGTGCGCCGTGCATTGTATCGTGCTCTGAAGCGTGGTGTGCGTCTAGAGTTCATGGTGTCTGCTAAGAGCGATGTGCCTGTTACCCCCGACATTGTTGCTATACAGATGCGACGCCTAATGGCGCGTGGTTGTGAGGTGTACTATTATGAGGAGGGCTTCCATCATAGCAAGTTCATGGCTGTCGATGATGAGTTTTGTACTATTGGCTCGGCAAACATGGATGCACGTAGCATGCTCTTCGACTATGAGGTTAATTCTTTCATTTTTACGCCCTCTACCACTCAGCAGCTGAAGCAGATTTTCGAGTTCGACAAGCAAAAAAGCACTTTGCTGACCAAGGACGGATGGAAGAAACGCTTTAACCTGTGGCACCGTATGGTAGGACGAATATTTGGTGCGTTCAAGGGATTTTTCTAATAGGAATCAGTTAATTTCACTGTTAAATAGTTTCTTCGGCCTTTGGCCAGTGCAGGTTCACTTGAAATAACCAAATAAATTTGGTGTTTCGCTTGCTTATTAGTATCTTTGCAACCATTATGGAATCATTATTAGGTAAGACGAAGGAAGAACTTCGTGCAGTAGTAGTGCAAGCCGGTTTGCCTGCTTTTACTGTCAACCAGTTAACGCAATGGCTGTATCAGCGTTGTGTTACCTCGTTCGATGAGATGTCGAACATCTCGAAAATCGGGCGTCAGAAGTTGGCTGAATTGTATGTGGTAGGCCGACAGGAGCCTTTGGTAGCACATCGTAGCGTGGATGGAACCACAAAGTATCTTTTTCCCGTGTCGTGTGGTGGACAAGTTGAGACTGTCTTTATCCCAGATGAAGATCGGGGTACCGTATGTGTGTCTTGTCAGGTAGGATGCAAGATGGGATGCAAGTTCTGTATGACGGGTCGTCAAGGTTTTCATGGCCATCTTACAGCTGCTGATATTCTTAATCAGATTTACTCACTTCCGGAACGTGAACGTGTCACCAATGTTGTGTTTATGGGACAGGGTGAACCTTTCGACAATCTGGACAATGTGTTACGTGCCACTCAACTCTTGATGGCTGACTATGGTTGGGCTTGGAGTCCTAAGCGTATTACGGTAAGCACGGTGGGCCTCGAAAAGGGTATGACACGCTTCCTGGAGGAGAGTCCTTGCCATTTGGCAGTAAGTCTTCACAATCCTTTCCCTGAGGAACGTGCTGAGATGATTCCTGCTGAGAGGGCATGGTCGTTGACAGAGTTCATTGCCTTGCTCAAACGATATGACTGGTCGCATCAACGTCGTTTGTCGTTCGAATACACCGTGATGCATGGATTTAACGATACACCCGCCCATGTGAGAGAGTTATGTCGTATATTCGGTCGTTTGGAGTGTAGGGTCAACCTGATTCGTTGTCATGAGATTCCCGAATCTCCTTTCCATCCTGCTCCAGAGGCTACGATGGAATGGATCCGTGATGAATTGAATCGCCACGGCATCACTTGTACCATTCGTGCCAGTAGGGGACAGGATATAGAGGCTGCCTGTGGATTGTTGTCCACGAAGCAGTAGGCTTATTGTCAAGTCAACGAGTCAACAAGACAACAAGTCAACGAGTCAGGACCCCGGATTATCCGGAATCCCCGGAAACTACTGAAAGTCAGTAATTACAGGCATAATGAAATGCTAATATATTATAAATGAATTTTTAATTAGGAATAATATAATTTATGAAGCGCATTTTTTCTTTTCAGAGAATATTTACTAAGTTTATCTCGCCGGTCAAGGCCATAGGACTTGTCTTCGTAACACTTTGCCTTGTTTGTAGTTGCAGAAAGGAAATGCTTTTTCCAGTTGCCAGTGGTCGTCCTTATGAGGTGTTGGTAGTTTGCGACTCCAAAATGTGGGAACGCCCTTCGGGTCGTTCTTTGTTCAATGTCCTCGACACAGATGTGCCCGGTTTACCTCAGTCAGAGCGCTCGTTCCGTATTTCACAGTGCTCACATGATGACTTGGATAAAACGCTGAAATTGTTTCGCAATGTGATTTATGTGGACATCGATCCCAAAATGTACACGCATACCAAACTGAAGTTCATGCGCGATAAGTACGCTATGGAACAGATTTGGGTTACTTTACAGAGTCCCAGTGAGGAAGACTTTGAGAAGTATTGTACGGAGAATCGCCAGTTTATCGTGGATTTTCTTACAAAGACCGAGATGAACCGTTTTATCAAGATCCTTGAGGAAAAGCATTCTATGATTGTGTCTCAGCTTACCAAGGAACTTTTTGACTGTGAGATATGGTGTCCTGAAGAGATACAAAGCTACAAGAAGGGTGATAAGTTCCTCTGGGCTTCCAATAATACGTCATCTGGTTTGCTCAACCTCTGCGTCTATAGTTATCCCTATTATGGTCCTGAGACCTTTACCAAATACTATATGTTGCAGAAGCGTGACTCGGTGATGATGCGTAACATTCCCGGTTCCACTCCGGGTATGTATATGAAGACGGATACTTTATATACGGATTGTCGTCCTATTACGGTTCATAGTCAATTTGCCTATGAGGCTCGTGGACTCTGGTATATGGAGAATGACGGTATGGGTGGTCCTTTCGTGTCGCAGGCACGTGTGGATACCACACGTAACCTTGTCATCGTGGCAGAAGGCTTTGTGTATGCTCCCGAGAAGATGAAGCGAGGTCTGATTCGCCGTATAGAGGCTGCCTTGTACACCCTGATGCTTCCCTCTGAAACCAAGGAGAAGGCTCAGGCAGATACCGGTGCAGAAGAGGAAAAGAAAGAAGCTGTAAAGGAAACAAATTAAAAATTAAAATATAAAAATGAAAAATAATTCATTATCTGTTTTTGATCAACATGAAGGCTCTGAATCACAGAGCAGAGCCGACGAACGCATTAATGTGCCAGTAGTAGCAATAACTCCAGGTGATACAAATGGAGTAGGTTACGAGGTTATACTGAAAACATTCAGCGAACCTCTTATGCTCGAATTGTGTACACCGATAATTTATGGTAATCCTAAGACGATGGCATATCATCGTAAGGCTTTGGGCATAGACGTGAACTATACGGTTATACAAAAAGCTGATGAGGCACGCGAAGGCCGTCTGAATCTGTTAGCCGTTAGCGATGCAGAATTGAAGATAGAGTTTGGACAAAGTTCCTCAGATGCCGGTAAGGCAGCCTTGCAAAGTCTTGAGGCTGCCGTAGAGGATTACCGAAATGGTCTTTTTGACGTTCTTGTTACCGCTCCTATAAATAAGCATAGCATCCAAGGCGACGAATTCCATTTCCCCGGACATACTGAGTACATTGAAGAGCGTTTGGGCGAGGGTGATAAGGCTTTGATGATCTTGATGAACGAACGTGTGCGTGTAGCTCTTGCAACTACTCATTTGCCTGTATCGCAGATTGCCCAGCATCTTACTACTGAAGGCATACTTGAAAAGTTGGTCATTCTCAACAAGACTCTTCGTCGTGATTTCTTGCTCACCCGTCCTCGTATTGCCGTTTTGGCCCTTAATCCTCATGCTGGTGACAATGGTCTTCTTGGCGAAGAAGAACAGACTATCATAATGCCTGCCATAACAAAGGCTAATGAGATGCGCATTGATGCCTATGGACCTTATCCTGCCGATGGCTTTTTTGGAAGTGCAGCCTATGAGCACTACGATGCCATCCTCGCCATGTATCATGACCAAGGATTAGCTCCTTTCAAGGTGTTGGCTATGGATGATGGTGTGAACTACACTGCGGGACTTCCTATTGTGCGTACCAGTCCTGACCATGGTACTGCGTACGATATTGCTGGTAAGGGTGTTGCTGATGAAAATTCTTTCCGCCACGCTCTTTATCAGGCTATCGATGTGTTCCGTAATCGTCAGCAATACGATGAGGCTACTCAGGATCCTCTTCCCAAGCTCTATCATGAGAAGCGTGAAGATGAGCGTAAGGAACGTCATCGCAATTCTGCCAACGACTTCAACCCAGCTGCTGTGAAGAAGCAGCGAAACAATAATCCAGAGGAACCTGCTGCTCCTTCTCCTGCTTCTACGGAGGCATAGTGAGGTACCATTTTTTCATTGTCTTAAGATAATCCGGAGATCCTTACTTAGTTTCCATGAGTTCCAAGGTACGTAATATATTCTTGTTGATTGGTTTAGTGGCAATTGTTATTATGCTGCTTACCTTTGACATGTCGTATGCCGAGTTGTGGGAGAAGATTAAGTCGGCAGGTTATTGGTTTTGGGCTGTCATCTTGTTGTGGATTCCTATCTACATGCTTAATGCATGGTCATGGTACGTCATTATCAACGATAATGAAGAAGGTCGGCATGTAGGCTTTTGGCGTGTGTTTAAATATACGGTTTCTGGCTATGCACTCAACTACGTTACCCCGGTAGGTGTGTTGGGTGGCGAACCGTATCGTATTATGGAACTCACTCCCTATGTGGGTGCTGCCAAGGCATCGTCAAGCGTCATTTTGTATGCCATGATGCACATATTCTCGCATTTTTGGTTCTGGGCGTTTAGTCTGCTGCTTTTTGTGCTGATGTATTCTTCCATTATCACGTGGTACATTGCGCTCATTCTTTTAGCCATGACGGCATTCTGTGCCTTAGGTATCTATTTCTTCATGTTAGGCTATCGCAATGGCTTGGCAGCTCGTGCACTTCGTTTCTTTGGCAAATGGCCTTTCATTGGCAAGCGTGTGCGTCGTTTTGCAGAGAAAAACAACGAAACCATTGAACGTGTGGACAGTCAGATTGCCGAGCTGCATGCACAGCATAAGAGCACTTTCTATCTTTCCCTTCTCCTGGAATTTGCTGCTCGTGTGGTAGGTTGTCTTGAGGTAATGTTTATTCTGTATATGTTACCAGAGAATAGCGAGATTTCCTTCTTTGATTGTATTCTTATGCAAGCCTTTATGAGTCTGTTTGCCAATCTTATGTTCTTCATCCCTATGGAGATGGGCACACGCGAAGGTGGTTTTGCCATGATAACGGGTGCTTTACACATGCGTCAGGCCAATGGTGTCCTTACCGGTCTCGTCACTCGTCTTCGTGAATTGTTCTGGATTGCCATAGGTCTGTTGCTGATGAAGGTTGGAAACAAGAAGAAGTAACGATAGGCTTTTTAACACCACTATAGATGATGTATTCAGAGTTGTATGCCGAAAGAAGTGAGGTGCAAAGCCTCGAACTGATGGATGGTGTGGTGAGCCAGGCTACTCACACCTTGGTTCAGGGTGTTGGTAAACGTGAACTGACAGGTGAGAGTACGCGTTACACTTATAATATGCCTGAAAGAATGCCAGATTGGTTTCTTGCAGGTCATCCGCTACAAGACAATGTAATGCTTACACCTGATGTCCTGTTGAAGATTGAGAAGCTGGCTTACGACATTGAACCTCGTGTGGTGAAAGTTAAGGCTGTTGTTGCTTCCACACTTACCGATGTCTCCATAAGTAACAATGTGTCGGATGCTCCTGTGCATGACCATCGTGAGCGTTATGTGCTTATGACTCATGTTGTGTTGGAACAACAAGGACGTCATGAGATGGGTTTTGCCAGTCAAGTGCTCCGTTCTCCACGTTTTTGCGTCTCTGCTTCCCAGAGTCTTACTCTTTGTGTTGACGACAGTATGTTGGAACAATTGGTAAGGCGTGCAGTCGCTCAGGCATCGCATCTTTTTGATGCCATCACACCACAAGGGGGTGATATGCCTGTGGTGATGGCTGCCGGGGCAAGTGGCATATTGTTGCATGAAGCTATCGGACATGCTTTCGAAGCAGACTTCAATCGTTTGGGTACAAGCATATTCTCGGATAAAATGGGACAACAGATATGTCGTAAGGGTATCACTATTGTGGATGATGCAACGCTCAAAGACGGGGTAGGCTCGTTTGCTTACGATGACGAAGGAAATCCTGCACAATGTACTCACCTTGTGGAAGATGGTGTCTTGGCAAGTTATCTTCACGATCGTATCTCGGCAGAACATTTTGGTGTAAAACCCACAGGAAACGGTCGCCGGCAGAGTTTCCGACACGCCCCTGTTCCTCGTATGACAAATACGTATATGCTTCCTGGTGATGCATCCGAGGATGACATTGTGCGAAGTGTGAAGCATGGCATCTATGCACAATCATTCACTAATGGACAGGTGCAGATTGGTGCAGGCGATTTTACTTTCTTTCTTAAGACGGGTTTCCTTATTGAAGACGGGCATCTTACGGCACCCATCCGTGATGTGAATATTATCGGCAATGGACCTCGTGCTTTGGCTGATATCTCTGTTGTAGGCAACAACTTGGTACATGACACGGCTGCTGCCTACTGTGGCAAGTCTGGACAGCAGGTTCCTGTAGGTCAAGGTTTGCCCACTGTGCTGGTAGATTGTCTTACAGTAGGAGGAGTATAAAGTTAATACGTTGAGATATAGTCTCAAATATCATACTTGAATAATGAACGATGTGTTAGAACGGACTTTGTCCATGATAAATGGTGCGGCTGATGCACGTCTCACTCTTCTTCGCAATGAAGAAGAAAGCATCAGCGTTATCAATCAAAGATTGGAGAAGTCGCAACGTAGTGAGTCGCTTTCCCTTGCCATTACACTTTATATTGATGGCAGGGAGGGATTCTTCTATACCAATGTGTTGGACGATGAGTCGCTGCGACGATTTGTGCGACAGAGCATAGAAACCACTCGATTACTGGCTCCCGATGCAGCACGTCGCTTGGTTTCTCCTGAGCGATATTATAAGGGTGGGGCTCCGTCTTTGCAGAATTGTGATGCTATGCTTCACGAAGTCTCGTCTGATGACAAGAATCATATTGCGTTTTCCGCTAATGCAGAAGTCTATGGAAAAGACTCTCGTGCAATTAGTGTCGATACAAGGTATGTTGACCGTGTGCATCATGCAAGTTACATGACGAGCAACGGATTCTCTGCCAGCGAAAGCAGTTCGCGTGTTACAATTAGCACTATTGTGAGTGTGCAGGGTGAGGGAGATGCACGTCCGATGGATGGCTGGGGTCAGACTCGTTTGTTTTATAAAGACTTGCCATGGCAAGGGGTAGGGGATGTGGCTTTGCAACGTGCCCTTCGCAAGATAGGACAACGTCCTGTGCCTGCGGGACAGTATAATATGGTGGTTGAGAGTCCGGTTGCAGGCTCTTTACTTTCTCCGTTATTCTCTGCCATGGCTGGACAGGCACTACAACAACATACCTCTTTTCTCGAGGGTATGCTTGGCGAACAGATAGGCAGTCCTTTGCTTGATGTGGAAGATAATCCTCACCTGCCCGGTACCCGAGGTGCTACATATTTCGACTATGACGGCTCTGCCACTCGTCCTATGAAACTCTTTGATGAAGGTAAACTGTGTACCTATTTTATTGATACTCCTATGGGTATCAAACTGAATATGGAACCCACTACACAAGGCACGCATCACGTCATCCTTACACCTTCATCTTGTTCCTTGCAAGAGGTTTTGAGAGATCAGGGTGAGTGTATCCTCATAACCGATTTCAATGGCGGAAACTGTAATCCGGTCACAGGTCACTTTTCTTATGGCATAGAAGGTTTTCTTTGCCGTGATGGTGTGTATGTGCAGCCCATCAGTGGAATGAACATAACGGGTAATATGTTAGAGCTTTGGAAGAATCTCGTGCAGGTGGCTAATGATGCCGATCCTTACGAAACGGAGCTTATTCCCTCTTTGGCTTTTAAGGAAGTTTCTTTCTATTAACATTTAATTTAATAACAAAATGATAAACAAGATTTTGGGTGGCTCAAAGATACATGTGATTGGTAAGTTGAATCATAGGTGTAAATGGTGGTTGTGTATCGTTTTGCTTTTTATGCTCGTGTTTCCCATACATGCCAAGCGTTTGAAGGTAGGTTTGGTGTTGGGTGGCGGTGGTGCCAAGGGTGCTGCCGAAGTGGGTGTGCTGAAATATATTGAAAAGGTAGGAGTGCCTATTGACTTTGTGGTGGGTACAAGTATCGGAAGTATTGTAGGCGGTCTGTATAGTGCAGGCGTGTCACCCGAAAAGATGGAGCAGCTTTTCATGCGACAGGATTGGGTGTCGCTTTTTACCGACCGTGATATGGCTCATAAGAATGATGCCTTGCACTATGCAAATGGTTGCTATTATGTATTTGGATTTCCTGTGTATCAAACAGATGGCTTTGCCGGCCGTGACGGTGTGTTGCGTGGTGACAGTATTGTGCGATTGCTGGATAGTATGACTGGCTACAGGGATTATATGCATTTTGATAAGCTGAAGATACCTTATCGTTGCGTGGCTGTTGACCTTGAAACTATGTCTGAGGTTGTGCTTGACCGTGGTGTGCTGGCCGAATGTATGCGTGCAAGTATGTCCATTCCTATTGCCTTCAATACGAAGATGCGCGACGGACGAAAACTTATTGACGGAGGTGCTGTTAATAATTTGCCTGTGGATGTTGCCAAGAAAATGGGTGCAGATATCATTATTGCCGTGGATTTAGATCAGACAGCCCGTCCGGGTACTATGTTGAGTAAAACCAAGAAGGAAGAGGATAGTAACTGGCTCGGAATTCTGGCTGAGAGTATTGACGTGGGCGGGGTGCTTAATATGCTTGCCGGTGAACCTAAGTTTGCCAAAGACCTCCAAATCAACCTGGGCAATCTCATCAACTGGTTCACCCGTCATCCCGACGACAAGAAATACAGGGCTAATCTTCAGATGGTCGATGTACTCATCACCCCCAACCTGGCAGGTTTCAATTTAGCATCATTCGAACAAGACAAGATAGCTAAGATGATCAAGATGGGCGAAAAGGCTGGCGAAGCCGTTCTTGGCAAACTTGCAGAAGTCAAGACACGCGTGATGATGAGTGCCATGGGTTTCCAGTAGGCAATGATTATTATTGTGGCATTTTTGTGCTATTTTTGTTTCCAATCTTTGCTAACCCTCTACTGTGACTCTACTGTGACTCTGCTAATCCTCTGCTAATCCTCTGCTATTTCTCTGCTATTTCTCTGCTAATCCTCTGCTATTTCTCTGCTATTTAGCAGACAAATAGCAGACTTATAGCGGACTCATAGCGGAGTCATAGCAGACCCATAGCGGAGTTTCAGCGGTGCTTTAGCCTCAGGAAAGCAAGCAAACACTATACTTACGGCATGTAAACACTATACTTACGGTAGGTAAACATCATACTTACGGCATGTAAACATCATACTTACGGCAGATAAACATTATACTTACGGTATGTAAACAAGAGAAAGAACGCCTGTCACTTTTTTCTTGTGACGTGCAAATTTAATAAAAAATAAACAATAATCCCCTGGGTACAAGTGAAAACCTCCGGGTACAATCGGGTACAAAGGCGGGTACAAACACTTTTTTGTACCCGGAAACGTGATTTTTGCTTTTTGTGAGTGTGTTGCTACGTCCAAAAGTGTACTTCGTCCACCTTTTTGCGGATTTCATCATTTACATGTCTTTACATCTGTGCGGCCATTTCTTGCCTTTTTTACCCCTAAAAGGTGGTAGCACTACCACCTTTTAGTTTTTATTTACTCCAGAAGCTTGTTTAGCCACTTTCCAACTGTCCTTCATCTCTTTCAGTTTGGTAAGAGAGATAGATGCCTCCACGTCATACTCTGTGTGAATGTGCGCAGATATATGGGGTGGGTAGCACGATTATGCAAAAAAAATTATTAGTTTGTTTTTGGGGTTTATAATAATTTTACTAAATTTGCAACGATTTCCAATTTATTGCAATAATTGCATGGCAAATTCCCCTAATGTGAAAAGCCTACTTTTTAGAGCAATAAAGTCCACGCCGATCGCAATGAGATGATTTTACCAACTCAGAGCGTGGGTATTGGGTGGGAATCAAGACATAATGAAAAGGCGTTTACTTAGCGCTCTGTTCTTGACGAACTGAAATCTCGCAAGTTTCTAAATCCTGTCACGAACATAGCAACGGTAGATGCCCCGGGTGTGATCATATCGCAGCCAACTACATTTTGTTCCTTTGGCACAATTATCAAAGGATATAAGATGATAGTTTGTTGTATTGTATCATATCGGCGTGGGCTCTGGGTACTCAAAAATAGGCTAAAATCAGTTGTTAGAGATTTGGAGACTTGTTTGTGTAAACAACTGAAAATAAGGCAGGAATCGGCAAAAATGGAATCTTAAACTATCTTAACGAGAGAGCGATTAGTTTAGGATATAGGGGAACATTCTCGGGAATAGTTTTTATCTTTGCGGCGAAAATTTTAAGCGCAAGATAAAAATGAAAATTACAACTTATTTAACAGATTGCAAGC
>JAZLKL010000105.1:0-18665 GCA_045597585.1 Bacteroidaceae bacterium
TTTGGTGGCTTCGGCGGTTTTGGCGGAGGCGCCTCTGGTGATCCCGATCGTGAAGGCGGCTGGGGTGGTAAGCAGCGCTATATTGGCAAGACAAAGGCCATCAAGTCGTTGATGACCGTTACCATCAATAGCGGTAAGGTGAATGCCAAGACCGTATCGGCAGGTGCTGAAGGCATTGAGGGCAAGCAAGGCGTCACCATCAACGGTGGTGAGGTAATGGTAAGTGCCATCGATGATGCCATCAACGCCAATGCTCCCATCCAGTTTAATGGTGGAAAGGTTATTGCCGAGAGCTACGACAATGATGCCGTGGATGCTAATTATGGTAGTGGCATGATGGGCTTCGGCTTTGGAGGTTTCGGACAGAGCCAACAGTCCGACGAGAAGAAAGATCCCGATCCCGCTATCATCATTCGTGGTGGAGAAGTGTATGCCTGGAGTCATGTCGGCTCACCCGAAGAAGGTCTTGACTGCGACTTCTCTCCCATTGAGGTTTCGGGTGGTACCATCTTCTCTATGGGTGCAGGTATGGGCGAGATGCCCTCCGTTCCCACAGCCGAGACGGCAAAGCAGCCCACGGTGTTGCTGGTGGGACTTAACCTCTTGAAAGGTGAAAAGATACAGTTGTTCGAAGGTAACAAAGTAGTGTTTGAGATGAATGCTCCTTTCTCGTTCAACAATAGTTCAAGTTTGCTCACTCATCCCTCGTTCAAGATGAATGGCACTTACAAAGTGGTGACAAAAGATTATGAGCGCACGTTTACTATCTCAGAACCTTTTGCCGTAATTAGGTAACTAAAGTTTCCATCTTAAGGAAGTTATTAGGAAGTTAATGAAGTTAAAGAAGTTAAAGAAGTTAAAGGACGAATGTCCTGCTCCTTGAATGCATATAGCAAACGTATTACTTTTGACCACTGTCAAAAGTTCTTTAACTTCCTAAGTTTCAGCAGCCCAAAGGGGTGAATTACTTGAAGATTTTGTAGATAGCATATACAGAGCAGGCAACGACTCCTTTTTCATTTTCTTGATGATATGGAGCGTTGCCTGCTTCTTTGCGTTATTGATAGTGGAGGATCCCACCAGAGCGTTGAAATAGCTTTTAAGGGATTTCTCACGATTCACCTTACGTGTTATGGAAGATGATCAGAATATAGTTACTGTTTTGTCAGGCTCCAGATAACGATCCAGTCCATACTGTCACCGGGGTGCAGAAGTGTGTATGCACCTTGTTCTTCCAACTCGCAGTATAGTGCGTCCTGATGCACGTAAACCTGAATCTCGTCCTCGCCAGGTGCAGGTTCGCCTTCCTTCAGGTCGGGGAAGAGTTTGGTAAGAAGCAAACCATTGTGACTGTATCGCAGAACACTCATGGCGTTGTAGGGTTTCTTCAGCTTCGACTTCTTGTCGGGTGCACCATTGGCATTTATCTTGCGCTGCTTGTCCACCTTGTCGATGGAGAATACCGATTCATCCTTTACCTGCTTGAAGTCCATCAAGTCGGCAGGCCATATACTTTTGGCAGCGGCGTTGAATGATATTACGCCCTCGCCTGGTACACGCGTCACTTCCCAAGGAGCTACCTTACGGTCTTCCTTTCCCTCGTTGGTAATGGTGTAGGTAATGCAAATCCAGTCGTTCTTCTTGTCCACCTCAAACGTCTTGCGTATGCGCAAAGGTATTTTCTCCGACAGCTGGCTGGTCATAACAATCTTACCGTCCTTCTGCTCCACGGCATAGCGAGCCATATCGTGCTCACGTACGGGAGGCCAGTTCCATTCCTTCTGCGGACTTGTCCAGAACGTGCTGCCATACATGTTAGGTTGTGGGTTTTGCGACAGCACCTCCGTATCGTCGTATTTAAGCGACATGATGCGTGCGCCGTTGGCTGCATCAATGGTCATGGTCACGTGTCCGGCAGCAGCCTTCAGTTCGTAGTTCTCAGCAGGCTCTTTCTGTGGTCTTCGCATTCCCGGCCATTGAGCCATGCTGCTCATCGATGCCATCAGTAAGGTTCCCAATAAAAAGATTTTCTTCATGGTTACTATTCTTTTTTGTTTTATTTTTGTTTTATCCGATTTTTCCATTCGTGATGCAAAGATAGTTATTAAGGTTGAGAAATGCAAAAGTATGGTCATTCAATTTACCATGAGCATGCAAGTTTTTTTAAAACTATCGCATAGAACTGTCAAAATGAGCGAGGGTGAAAGCAATTAGGTGTAGTCATGATAAGTAGTGCACCAAGGGTACTATCGGCTTGCCAAGCAATGGCAGACGAGGCACCTTCGCTCGTGTATGCACAAAACACGTTATCTGGCACGTTATGTCGTGATGATTTATGCAAATGTGGGTCTTGTGTCAAATAAGTATCATGTTTGGCGTCTGTAAGTATCATGTTTAGCGTCTGTAAGTATCATGTTTAGACATCGTAAGTAATGGTAAAAAAATAACTTCCTAAAGTTCATAGTATGATGCTTCCTTCAGCTTTGTTTGTCTTTTTGACTATTTTTGCCCTGTCCTTCTACTTTCGTCCTGTAGGAGAAAGTCACATAGCCCGCTGCTTTGCAGACGTGCAAAATGCCGTCCTTCAAGACAGCGCAAACTATCTCAAAAATACATACCAAACCTTTCGGAACTTATTATTTTACAATTACTTAATGACCTCTGTAGCATAGGCTATGTAGTTAGTATAAGCTCACGTTTGGCAAGTAGATAGGTGTGCTCATATTTGGTTGAAATAATTGAAATTTATGAAATGACGAACTCATTTCAACAATTTCAATAATTTCACGCGAAAAGATGCACGCACATTGGGGGGGTGATGAGAAAGTGAGAATGAAATTCTAATATATATAAATATATTTATATATAATATTAGACATCAATTCGCACCACTATGCGTGTCCAAATTTCACTGAAATAATTGAAATTAGTGAAATGGGTGAGATGGGCGAGTAGAATACGCATATAGGGGTGTGTGTTCACTTTCATTGTGGGGATTTGACGGTGATACATGCACTCATTTTGAGCTACATATAGGTGAACCGTAAAGGGACAGCACATTTTTCCGACGGTATAAGTAATACGATAGCGCTACTAAAACAAAAACAAAATGCCCTGACACGCCAAATTCTCCCACACTCGATATAGACGGATTATAGACTGAATATAGAGCCATCAAATAACCCTTAGTAAGGGTGAAATAATAAACTTGGCTCCCTTATCCTTTAATTTAGGGTACGATATACGATTATGCACAGAATGCATTTTTTGAACGCAAAGACGATTATCAGTTCGTGCCAAATTGTATATCATTGCCTAATATTTGTGTTACATAGCTAAATTTGTGCTATTACATATTTGTGGGTTGAAAATAAATTGCTATATTTGCAAAAGTTACGATGTGAGAGTTTCATTTTTATGCAGAAGAAATTGATTGTATAGTTGTTTCTTCTTTGCTTTTTGTAAAGTGGTACAGCATCTCTTAGTCGTAGCTTCTTCGAGTTCTATCAAAACATTTTAACCTTTTAAACTAACTTTAAAAAATGCCTTTTTGCAAGTTTTGTGGTTCTGAAATACCTTTGGGTGCCAAGTTTTGCAGAAACTGTGGCCAAGCAGTAGTGATGCCTTCTCAACCTCAACCGGAGCCCGTAGTAGAAGCACCTGCTCCACAACCCACACCTGAGCCAGTAGCAGTTCCTCCTGTTGTGCCTCAACCCGAGCCTGTAGTGGAAGCTCCAGCTCCACAACCTGCACCTGAGCCAGTTGCGGTTCCTCCTGTTGTGCCTCAACCCGAGCCAGTAGTAGAAGCTCCTGCTCCACAACCCATACCAGAGCCAGTAGAGATTCCTCCTATCGTAAATCAGCCACAGCAAGAGTTTCGTTCACCGTTCGAGGGTGATACGCGTAAGAAAAGTCGATTGCCGCTTATCATCATCCTGTCAGTATTGATTCTGGCAGGAGTGGGTGCGGCTTTATGGCTCTTTGTTTTTGATAAGAAGACGGATGACGTAGAACTGACCTACACACCCAAGACAACAGAACAGGCTGGCGATGTAAAGGCTGCCGAAGAGACTCCCCAGAAGGTAAGTGAAAAGGAAACTGTTGCAGAGACAGAGAACGTGAACGTGACAAATGGAACTACCTCGTCGCTGAGTACTCAGGACACTCCCAAAGAGTCAGACTTTAGTGGGTGGTTTATCAATGGTGCTGCCCGAAAAGGAATGCCGAAGAATGTGACGGCGATAACCGACCTCAGTAGTGTGTCGGGTTCATGGAAGGCGCTCTTCTATCAGGATCCGGACAACAAATATGATGTGAAGGCGTATGGCTTTGCTAATGTAAATGTGTCGGGTACTAAGGACAATCTGAAGTTTGGCATCAAGCGTCACACCATTCGCTTCCTATCTTCTGGCGAAGTTATCAATGAGGAAGGAGAGTCAGAAGACATCTTCATGGGTAAGTGGCAGAATGGTAAGATTACTGCCAGCGGTGCTGGTTCGCTCAGTATCACATCATTCTGGGAGCAGAATGGTAAGCAATATGCCATCGGAACCTTTGACAGCCCTGACGGAATACCCGTTAAAGTGGGTATGGTTAGACCATAGATGAGTGGTCTTCAAGACGTAAACAGCAAGTTGCCAAGATGAAGGGCTACGTTCAGTCCTTTATCTTCATAAAAAAAAGTTCATAGTGCATAGTTCATAATTGACAAGGTCAACTTAAAACTATATACTATGAACTTTTAGTTTATTCCTATGTATAATGATTCTCTTCCCCTTCGAGCTTAGCATGCCTTAAGGCTTATGTGTAGCTTGTAGGGTAGGAGTGTGATCTTATTATTCCGCGTTGAGCACGTTTTCGCGCATAGCGTTGACGTCATCCAGATTGATTTTACCATCATGGTTAGCATCGAGCGCATATTCGTATACGATGTTCTCTTGCTGCAATACCTTGAGCAGTAAGATTATATCAGAGATGGTATATTTGTCGTCGTTGTTGGCATCGCCATAGTTGAAAGGTAACAAAACACATACAGGGTGATCAATCTTGTCTGTGCACTCGGCCATGTCCATCTTGACAAGTTGTGTGAGGCTGGCATCATAGAGAACGGTTCCATCCAGGTTAATGTCATCCCAGTTGGCAGCGTTGCAGATACCACTAAACTTGCCACCGCGCAAGGTTATCTTGCTTGCAATGTCAGTTGCACTAATGTTCAATCCGTAGAAGTTCTCAGCATCCTTGCTGCAGAATTCACCCTTGTTGATGGTCAGATTTCCATCCACAAAAGTGATGGCATTGCCGTTGGCTGAGGTCATCATACCATTCATATCCTTTGAGTCGTCCATGATGGTTACTGTTGCACCATTGATGCAGAGCAAGTCTTGATCAGCCTCATTGTTTGTAATGCTATAGCCATTCAGGTTGATAATCACTTCACCTTTGTTGAGGTTGATAGTGTTGTCCAACTCGAAATTGCCATACAATTTCAAGATGACGATACCTTCTTCTGTATTGTTGTTGATAGCCTCAATAGCTTCCTGAAGGGTGAGGAAACCATAGCTCTTCAGAGTTGTCTTTACAGTAGCTCCAAGTTCAGTACCACATACGGGACAGGTAGAACCAGTACCTGCACTGTGCTCTTTGCAGATGTTGACAAAATCATCGCCGTCAGCAAAGACAGTACCACCCTCAAAAGCTCCCAGTACGGGGGAACTGCCGATAGACTGGAACCAAGCCTGTGTGCCGTCGGTCACTTCGTTGTTAAGCTGATATGTGATTTCACCACTGGCAATCTCTGAACTAGTCTTGCCGCCACTCTTGCTGTCACAAGTGTTTGTCGTATTTTGGCTTCCCAAGAGATTCTTGCACTTTTCCTGGTCATAGTAGCAATTCTCCACATTAGCATAGCCTATGTTGGATGCTATGGCATAGTCTGTCTCCGAGAGGCTGAGGCAACTACTGATGGCAGCCAATGCACTAGTACCAGTACCTACCTCTGCACTGTTGATGCGTGCCACAATACCTGCACTACCACCATTTTTGCAAGAAATGGTACCAGTTGCCAGACAGTTGGAGATGGTAACGTTGGCATCCTTGGTCGTGTTCTTCTCCAAAACGCATCCTACGATACCTGCTGTGTTTAAAGTACCATTTATGGTACCATTGAATGCGCATCTGTCTATGGTGACGTGACCTTTCTCGTTGGCTCCGCTGCCGATGTTTCCTGGTAATACACCAGTCATTTCACCGATGATACCACCCACATTTTCATTTCCGCTGATAGTGGCATTGGTGCTGCAACTTCTTATGACAGTTTCCATTCCAGCCTCTGTTTTGCTGTAACCTACAATAGCACCTACATTGCTTTTGCCAGTAATGGTTCCGCTTACGTTAAGATTTTCAATTGTGGTATTTCTTATATAGCCAAACAATCCGACATTGTCCTTATTACTCATGTTGATGTTGACGGTAATGGTGTATTTCTTGCCGTCGAAAGAACCTTGATAAGGATTGTCCTTTGTGCCAATTACGACATCGTTGCCCAACTCAGTAGCATCGATGTCTGCAGTAAGCTGTGCGTTGAATTGTTCTTTGAGGTTTTCGTTGTTATTTACTTTTTCGATGAATGCTTTCAGTTCATCTACTGTGCTGATCTTTGTGGTTTGTGCCGTTGCGTTTTGAGGCATAACCATTGTTATCACGAGCAGCATGGCTGCCCACCAACCCTTAATTGAATTCTGAATTCTGTTCATAGTTATCTTCTTTGTAGGTCGTTACCTATATATGTGTAATAAAAATAACTTGGCACAATTGTTTTTCCGGCATTGTTCTCTGCCATAAATTATGCCAAGTTATTCTCTTATGTTACAATTCTAATTCCCTGATACCTAAAATATGTCTGTAAAGCTTTGTCTGTCTTTACTTAACAATCTTTTTGCCATTGACGATGTTGATACCCTTACGTGCAGCGTCAAGCTTGCGTCCGTTGAGGTCGAAGATGCCGTTGGCGTTGTATGACTTCTGCTGGCTTGCAGGATAGATGGTGCGGATGCCAGTCTCCTGATCCTCTTCGCCGATTACAAGAATCTGCAGAGCCTTCACGTTGTTTGCTTCGTCAGCAATAATCTGACCATTGGTTTGCTTGATAGCCCAGCGATAAGGTGCAAGTGCATCCTCTGCTACAACCATCTGGCCATTCTCGTTCAATGTGAAGTTTGTATTCTCGGTCATCTTGTCTGCATCGATACCGCAGTAAGAACCAATGATGTCGAAGGTGTGAGAGGCAGTCTTCATACGAATGCTCTTAACATCGTCTGCTGCAGCCATCGTGGTTTTGCCCAATTCAATCTTGTCGAGATCCATATCAGCCATTACCAGGTAGGGAGTACCAGCATAAATGTTACCGTTTTTGAGTGTCATGACGTTGAGCACGGTACGATCGTAAGTACCATCCTTATCATCGTCATAGTTGTGTACGCTCTCAATATATGCAGCCTTGATAAAGCTTTCGCCCAATTTCTCAACTGAAGTCTCGAAGGGAACGTACCAAGTGTTCCAAATGCCACCATTAAAGCTGCGGTTGTAAATCATGCCATCTACTACGTTTGCAGCTACGCTCTCGTAAACCTCGTCCTCGTTCAACTCAAAGATTTCGGGTTCCTTGAATGAGGTACCACAATGTGTACATTGGCTGTGCTCATCAAGATCGTGACCAAATGCAAAGATTATATACTCCATGCTACTTGTACCGGTATATTTTGCTCTGCTGAACTCAGGCTCGATGAACTCGCCACGTACGGTGAATTTAGCGTGACCATTCTCCTCGCAAGTAGCATCTACATGCTCGTCTTCGTCCTCAACGAGTTCGAGTGACTTGTTGTCGATGACCTTCTTGTTGCAGGCCTGACAAACGACTGTGAGTACGCAAGCACGATTCTCGTAGTTCTCTGCCCATGTGTATTCAGCCTTGTAGCCCTTCAAGCCATGTCCCTTACGTCTAATGCTGAATGTGTGCTTGTTGGTCCTCTTGAATGAAGCATCCTTGCCAGAGTTGTAGTTTCCAGTTACGCTAAAGTCAATAGAACCCAAGTCCTCACAAGTAGGCTCAACGCGGCTATTCTCGACCAATGCGGGAGTTACCTTCTGTGCATTCACCACAACCTTGCTACAATCGTTACACTTAAGTGTGAAGTCGCAGAGAGGCTCATTCTCGTTGCCTGTCCAGCTGAAAGTGGGGGTATAACCCTCAGTATATCCGTGACCGCATGCAGGCAATTCATAGGTTTTTTCTGACTTGGCATTGTATCTTTTGCTTCCGTATACTGACTCTTTGAAAGTGTACTTAGCGTTAAACAAAGCCTGACCTGCTTTCTCGCAGCTAGGCTCTATGCGTGAAGTTTCTGTCTCGGTAAGTGGCAAGGGGTAATTCTCCAAAACATTGGTGTGACAATCGTTACACATAAGCGTGAGCTTACAAGAAGGGTTGTTAGCATCATCCGACCATTTATAGGTGGGGGTGTAGTTCGTTAGGTTACCGTGTCCATTGCAGGGAGTAGCAAAAACCTTAGAGGTTTTGCTGTGGTATGTGACATAACCCTTCATATCAATGTCGAATATTGCGTCCCACTTCTCTGCACCTTCCAATGTACATGTAGGCTCCTTGTGGCCATTTTCGTCCTTTTCAACAGAGTTTGCCATAATGTTGCACACCATTTGTCTGCAATCCAGGCAAGTCAGCTGCAAATTACAATGGGGGTCAATATAGTTTCCGGTCCAGTTGTAGTTTGCGTTGTAACCTTTTGTACCATGACCTTTCTTTCCCCAAGAATATGTGATACTTTCTGCATAGTAGCTGATACTGGGATATTTTACGCTCTTTCCGGTTGCCATCCAGATAAGCTCATCATCTTCCTCACAGGTAGGTTCGGTGTATGACTTTGTGCTTACTGTAAGCGTTACGGTTTCGAGCAAAGCTTTACACTTGCTGCAATTAAGTTTAGCCACGCACTTACCTACACGTACATTTGAACCAGTCCAATCGTAGGTTGCATTTTCTGCTGTGGCAGTGTGACTACATGCTGCCCAGGCATTCTGAGGCATTGCTATTGCAATCATTACCAAGATGACTGCCATTAGATTTTTTACTGAAAAATGTATGTTGTTCATAATCGTAATAATCTTGTTTCCTAATTTAATGTTTCTTACCTAATACCTATTTTCTTTGAAGAATTTGTTCTTACTTAAGAACCTTTCTTCCGTTGATGATGTTGATGCCCTTGTGGGTTGTGTTCATTTTGCGTCCGCTCAGGTCGAAGATGCCATTCACGTTGACAGTCTTCTGCTGAGACTGAGGATAGATGGTACGGATGCCAGTTTCAAGATTCTCCTCGCCTACGAGCTGGAGAGAGAACTCACGAACCATGGCTGCTGGAGTCTCGATGTAGGGATTCTCTCTACCTTCTACCTCCAAGTACCAGCGCTGAGGCTGAATCTTTCTTGCCTCTGTGATGGCATTGTCTGAAACGATGTATTTTGTGTCTTCGGGGTACATAGTGCTATATGTGCCGCGGAAGGTGTAGGTTGTTGTGGCAGACTCAATGACTACGTCGTTGGTGTCGTCGGCCGACTTCAATTCTACGTTTTCGAGTTCAATTTCCACCAAGGCAGTCTTGCTGGTGTATATAATATAAGGTGTGTTGGCGCTGAGGTTGCCGCCGTTGACCTTGATGACTTCAAGTACAGTACGATCGATTTCTCCATCCTCGTCATCGTCATAGTTGCGAATGTTCTCGATGGCAGATACCTCGATGTCGTTTTTGGTAAGTATGTTGACGTCGATAGAGAAGGGGGTGAACCATGAACTCCACTCGTTAGCGTTTATTGAACGACGATAGGTGAACTTCTCTACTTTGCTGTCTACGACTTTCTCGTAGGCGGTTGCATCAGTGATAGTAAGGTTTTTCAAATTTTCATTCTCTGCCGATGCCTTGGTGGGGAGCAGAGCCATCATAGCACTTGCCATGACGATTACATTCAACATTTTACCTTTAAGTTTCATATATCCTTAGTTAAATTAAATTTACTAATTGCCGCTTCGCATCTTTCTTCTTGTCCATTGCTACAATGGAGTTGAAAACCGATCCTCGGCGAAATACTTGGTTTTGAAAGTAAAGTCTCTAATACCTAATAATTTTGTTATTTGTTTATACGATCGATGTAATTTCGCTATCCGTTTCTAACCTAAAGAGGTTAATTATCCTTTCGTAAAGAAGATCGTATATCGTAATTTTGATCCATTCTTTCTTAATACCGATGCAAAGGTACAAAAAATTTATGAATTGTATCTTTTTAACACACAAAAATACGTTGTTTAACATGTTTTTAACATTAGTTGACCCAAAAAGTTCGATTTATTGCGTGTTATAGTGTGAAATTGTAATATTTCAATGTGTTTGGCTGTGTATGAGGATGCCAAGGGATAGCATTTCGTAAATGAAAAGCGGACGTAACCCCAAAAGTTACGCCCGCTTGTCTGTAATGTATGATGCTGTTTCTTATTCAATAACAACGCGTGTCCAACCATGAATGTCGGGCTCAATACCATACTGGATGCCACGAAGCTTGTTGAACAGCTTCTCTGAAATGGGACCAGGATTCTTGCCATCGCCGAAGACGTAGCTCTTGCCTGTCTCGACATCGTCGATGCGGCAGATGGGAGAGATTACAGCTGCAGTACCACACGCACCTGCCTCCTCGAAAGTCTCAAGTTCCTCTTCAGGAATAGCACGACGCTCCACCTTGATGCCCAGGTCTTCTGCCAACTGCATCAAGGACTTGTTGGTGATAGAGGGCAGGATTGAACTTGACTTGGGAGTGATATAAGTGTTGTTCTTGATACCGAAGAAGTTGGCTGCACCAGCCTCGTCAATGTACTTCTTCTCCTTGGCATCGAGGTAGAACTCGCAAGCGTAGCCCATGTCATGAGCCTTCTTGTTGGCTTGCAACGAGGCGGCATAGTTGCCACCTACCTTGTAGATACCAGTACCTAAAGGAGCAGAACGGTCGAACTCACGTATAATAACGTAGGGATTGGCAGAGAAGCCACCCTTGAAGTAAGGACCTACGGGTGTAACGAAGATGACGAACAGGTATTCGTTGGCGGGATGTACACCTACCTGAGCACCAGTACCCACCATCAAGGGACGGATATACAAGGTAGCACCACTCTCATAGGGAGGAATGAAACGTTCGTTGAGACGTACTACCTTCTCTACCATCTCGATGAACTTGTCGGTAGGCATCTCGGGCATCAGGATGCCACGTGAGGTGCTCTGCATGCGAGCTGCATTCTCATCGGGACGGAACACACGTACCTTGCCGTCGGGGCAACGGTATGCCTTCAAACCCTCAAAACTCTCTTGTCCATAGTGCAGACAAGTAGCTGCCATGTGCATGGGAATTGTCTCCTCGCTGCATACTTCAATCTCACCCCACGCACCATTGCGATAGTAACATCTTACGTTATAGTCGGTCTTGCGATAGCCAAAACCGAGATTTGACCAATCCAACTCTTCCATATTTCTATATCTGTTTTGTAATTAAACGTTTTATTTTTTGTTCCACAAGTTCTCCACTTGTCTGTAAGTCGGTACCTCTCTGCTATCGCTCCTTTGCTCGGCACGATGATCTGCCATGACAGACAGATAGAGAAGGTGTCCATAGAGTTATGATGGCAAAAGCGTACTGTAACTCCATGCATATTTATCGACCTTCATTATGCAAAGTTACACATTTTTAGGTAAAGCACAAATAATTCATGAAAATATTCTACCAAAATGTGACAGATTGTAAGTTGACAAAGGGAAATAGGCTATTTGCCTAAACCGTTTTCATCTTACCATCTTCCTCCTTTACGAGTCCCTGTTTTACCAATTCATCCACGGCTATGCGGAAGGCTGCGTCCACATTGTTGCCACGACGGGTGAAGCCTAACTTCTTGACGGCAATGAGCGATAGGTTGTCGGTAGCTATGCTGAATTGTTCTGTAATGGCCTCCAGTACGGCATTCTTGATCTCTGTCATGGGTATGTCGGCAATGTCGCGCATCGTGTCGGGACGATACCAAGGATAGTTCATGCTGCTGGCTTGGTCGAGCCATACCACTTGTCCTTGGCGGTCGGCCTGCGTGTAGAGGTTGGTTGCACAGTAGTTGGCCACCTCGTTTTGCAGGGTAGGTGTGACACGTTGCATCTCACGCAGAGCACACACCTTGCGACAAAGCTGCATCATCGAGATGGGCTGTTCTGCCGCCACAATATCCTTGCAGATGCTCTCTTTCTGCGCCTTTGTTTTGCTGACCGATGAAGCCTTGAACTCGATGTAGGGCTTTGCCTTCGAGACGGTCTCTTCTACCTTTTCCTTTGACAAGTCAAAGTGCATCTTCTCTACGGGCTTCTCCTGGGTGGGCTTGGTCTCCAATTGTTCGATGATGCGGTTGATGACACGTTCTGGATTGTTGAACCAATCCACGCTCCATACTCGCATCACCTTCCATTTCAGGCCACTCAGTACGGATGGCTGTACAATCTCGCGGTCTCTTGTGGTTTGCGTATCGCGATAACCCTCTCCGTCAAGCAGAAGTCCCATGCTGTACACCTCAGGATTGTTCTTGTCGCAGATGGCAATATCCACCTTGAATGTGGAACGTCCGATGTAGGTCTGCGTCTTATAACCGCGTTGTTGCAGGGCTTGGGCTATCTTCTCGGCCACCATCGACTTGTTGCCTTGCTGTGTGGTGGCTGTGCTGGTGGTCAGCGTCTGTGTCTGGGCAAACTCCAGGAAGTGTTTCAAGCCTTCCACGCCTCTTGCCTTACTGCGGCGCAGGTCAATCTGCGATGCCTTGAGGGTAGAGAACACCATCATCTCGCAGCGTGCACGGCTTACGGCCACGTTCAGTCGTCGTTCGCCACCTACGTTGTTCAGCGGACCGAAGTTCATGGATACTACGCCGTCTTTGTTAGGGCCATATCCGATGCTGAACAGTATGACGTCGCGCTCATCACCCTGTGCGTTTTCGAGGTTTTTGATGAAGATGGGCTCATACATCTCGTCGGCAGCATCGTGAAGACTCTTGTCATTATCCATTCTGTCCACGAGAAGGTCCTCGATGAGGGCTTGCTGCACCACGCTGAATGCGATGACGCCGATACTCTGCTGACGCAGTTTCTCGTCCTTCAGTCGGCGTTCTATCTCGTTGACGATGGCCTCTGCCTCTGCCCGGTTCGAACGCTTGCCTCCCTTGTCGTAGTATCCATCTACGGGGATGTAGCTCACCTTCGTCTTTTGGTCGTCCACCGAGGGGAAGGTGATGAGTGTGCCGTCGTAGTATTCCTGGTTTGAGAAGGCAATCAGACTCTCATGGCGTGAACGATAGTGCCAGTTGAGCTGCAGCGATGGCATCTCCAATGTGCGGCAATCCTCCAGGATGCTCTCCATGTCGTCGATGTTAGCCTCTTCCTCATCCACATTGGTGGAAGAGAAGAAACTGGTAGGTGGCATCTGCTTGGGGTCGCCCACTACGATGAGTGCCTTGCCACGGGCGATGGCACCTACTGCCTCGCTGGTGGGCATCTGCGATGCCTCGTCGAATACTACAAGGTCGAACTTGTCCTGTGAGAGGTCAAGGTATTGTGCCACGCTCATCGGACTCATCAGCATACAGGGGCAGATGCGGGGCAGAAGGGTAGGTATCTGCTTGAGCAGTTCGCGGAGTGACATGCCTCGTCCACCATTCGAGATGTTGCGGTTGAGCAAGCCAATCTCGCTGCTGCTGTCAAGGTTCTCGCCCACGCGGGGTATGCGTGCTGCCAGACGGGCATAGAGTTCCTTCTGCGTGAGCATCTGAAACTCCTCCGTGAGTCGCTTATAGGTGTTTACCTTCTCATCGAATATCATACCCTCAAAGGTGGTCAGCATGGGTGCCTTGTCCATCTTGCGCTCAGCCTTATGCTTGAAGAGAGCCTTGAAGAACGACTTTCTTACCATATCGGGTTGGCAACTTGCCTCTTCCAGCGCTTTCAGCACGCAGTCCATACCCATCTCCTTCAGCAACCTGCCGTAGTTGCAGTAATGCAGCCAGTCGCGCATCTTGTCCTTGTGGGCAATCCAGCGTTCCATCTTTTCCTCGGCGTCTTGCAGCACAAATTCCTCGGGCATGACATCGACGGGTGATTCGATGTGCATGTAGGTGCTGAGGATGGCACGTATCTGCTCGATGCACTCGTGCTTCTCCTGGTATTGCATCAGGTTGTCGAGTGTCTTGTCCACATCGCCCTCCGTGATGAGCTTGTTGTATTCGCGCAGTTTGTTGAGGTAGTTCTTCTTGGCGAAGAAGCGGGGGAGGAACCATTTGGCCTTGACGCTTCTCCACTCGTCATACAAGCCCTTGGCATTCTGCTTCAGCAAGGTCTCGCTGTTGTCGCGCAGCAGGGCAGCACGCAGAGGCTTGATCTGCTGCAAGTCCACGGCTTGCTTTCTGCTTCCGCTGATGATGGCCTTGGCCTTCTGCAACTTGGCAACGAGCTCGTCGGGGGCAAAGTTGTCTTGTGCTAAGGTGAGTCCCTTGAGCGGATTCTCGGCAGGTTGTCCCACCAGTTTGGTTACAGTTTCCAGCTTGCCGTTCAGTACGTCTTCCAGTTCCTCTATGCCGTGCTGCACCAGGGCGGCATCCAGTTTGGCATTGGGGGCAAAGGTGCTCATAGGCTCTGCGTCGATGGCCTCATAGTGCTTGATGCAGTCGTAGAGCGACAGGTTGTCGTTGCCATCTACGTTATGCAAGGCTTTCAGGTACTCGATGAGTTCCTTGCGGTGGGCAAAGATCTTTTCGGCCTTGTCCTTGTATTCGGCTGGCGAGAGGATGTGCGTCACATTCAACGCCTTGCTGAACTGCTCAAGGATGTGCTTCTTGGTGACTTTGTTGGAGTGCATCTCCAGGCAGAACGGATCCAGTCCTATCTTGGCCAGACGGCTCTGTACCACGCTCAGAGCGGCCATCTTCTCGGCCACAAAGAGCACGCGTTTGCCTTGGAACAGCGCATTGGCGATAAGGTTGGTGATGGTTTGTGACTTACCTGTTCCCGGAGGTCCGTACAGTATGAACGAGTGCCCCTTGCCTGCCTCGATGACAGCTGCCATCTGCGATGAGTCCACAGCCACGGGCAAAGCCAGTTCGGTGGGCGAGGTGGTGCTGTCCATCTCTTTGAGGTTGACGTTCACGGGGTCGGGTGTCCAGGTCAGTCGGTTCTCTACCAGGCTGCTTACCACCTGACTCTCCATCATCTCCTTGCGGTGGTTGTGCACATCGTTCCACATCAGGAACTTGCTGAACGAGAAGGTGCCGAGTATGCACTCCTCCTCAATGTCCCATGTGGGATGCTCTTTCAGGGCATCGCGCAGCATGGTGAATATCAGGTTCACGTCGATGCCATGCTCATCCTTGGGCAGGGTGTCGAGGTTTTCTATGCGTATGTTGTAGTTCTGACGCAGAAACTCCGTCAGGGTGATGTTGAGGGTGGTTTCCTCGTCGCGTGTACGTATGAAGTATTGTCCTTTCTTGTACACCATCTCCACAGGCAGCAGTATGACGGGGGCATAGCGTGGTGTGTCGCTCTGTCCGTCTTCGTACCAGCGCAGGGTACCGATAGAGAGGAAGAGTGAGTTGGCACCCGTCTCCTCTATGGCATTGCGAGCACCACGGTAGATGTTCTTCAACGTGTTCTTCGTCTCCGTCTCCGTCTGGTAGGTATGCAGTCGGTGGTGCTCTATTCCGTCGCTCACCAGTTCGTGCAGCGACTCTGCCAGTCGCTTGGAGTGTATCATGCGCTCCTCGCTTTCTATTTTGAAGTCCACCTCGGGCTTAGGCATGATGCAGTATTCCTCACCACTTGCCAGATGGTCTTCTATCTTGCTCACGTCGAACGAGATGAACTGAATGGCACGGGTGCGCAGATACAGGTTCAGCAGAGAGTTGCGTAATGAGAAGTCGAGCAACTTGCGCTCCCAGATGTCCATCTTGGTTATCTCGCGCTTGCCGTTTCCCAGGCAGTTCAGGTCGTAGTGGTCGTGCACGAGTTCCAGTTCAAAGTCTTGCTCGCCCACGCACTCTCCTTGTGCCATTACGCGTATCTTGAAGCTGGTTGTGGTGTGCTCGGGCAGGGTGAGCATCTCCTGTACATCCAGCAGTATGTCCATGTTGGGCACCTGTATGGTTTGTCCTGCGCCCACTCCTTCCGTAAGATGGCTTACGCAGGGTTTGATGTACTCGCCGGTGCACATCACCTGCAGGTTGCTTATCTCAACCTCTGTGGTGTTGGTCAGTTCCAGCACCTTGCAGATGGGAATCCTTCCGTTTACAAGGGCGTAGTTGACTGTTTTGATGTACTCTGCACTAATCTCTATCTTTGCCATATAGCGTTATGTGGTTATGAGTAATTTTACTTGTTTTACTTTTTTGAGAAATCACGATGCCCCTTCCGTTCGTACGGATACCGGACTTCGGTGTATCATGGCCAGTTTATCTACGTTGAGGCTGCGTGCCGAGGCATCTATGATGTCCTTGTATATGCCGCCCTTGAGGTAGAGGCTGTCGGGGTCGCCGCTTTGTTCCACGTGTCCGTCGCGCAGGGCGTACACCACGTCCGAGTCGATGATTTGCGACACGGAGTGCGAGATGATGATGACGGTACGTCCCTGCTTGATGGCATCGAGCGAAGCCTTGATCTGCTCAGTAGCGATGGCGTCGAGCGAAGCCGTAGGTTCGTCGAGGAAGATGATGGGAGGGTTCTTCAGGAACATACGCGCTATGGCGATGCGTTGCTGCTGGCCGCCGCTCAGCATGGAGGCTTGCGACTGGAAGCCCTTGGGCAGACGCATGACCTGGTCGTAGATGTAGGCGCTCCGTGCTGCCTGTTCCACCTCCTCCTGCGTGGCATTGGGGCGCCCGTAGCGGATGTTCTCCTCTATGGTGCCGTCAAAGATGTGGTTTTTCTGCAGCACAAGACCGATGTTGTCGCGAAGGAACTGCGTGTCGTATTCCTTGAGGTCTATGCCATCGAGCAGGATGGTACCCTTGTCGGGCGTGTAGAACTTGTCGAGCAGATTGACGATGGTGGATTTTCCTGCTCCCGACAATCCCACAAAGGCGGTAATCTTGCCAGGTTCTATGCTCATGTTGATGTCGTGCAAGGCCTTGGTGCCATTGGGGTACGTGAAGTCCACGCCCTTTATCTCAATCCTGCCTTCCACCCGTTCGGGACGGTAGCTTCCGCTCTCCTCTATCTCGCCGTCGGCCTCTACCACGCTGAAGTAACCCTCGGCGTAGATGAGTGCGTCGTTGAGCGTGTCGAATGCACGTTGCAACTGGGTGATGGGGGCGGTGACGTTGGCGAAGAGCATGACGTGGTACATGATCTTGCCTATGGTCATACCGGGGTAGTCGATGAGCACAAGGTAGGCCGTAATGATGATGATGATGACGGTGCCTATCTGCTGAACGAAGCGCTTCCATCCATCGAAGAAGAGCATTACCTTGCGTGTGCGCAACTGGTTGTCGGTCAACTGCGTTTGTATGCTCATCTGCTTGTTGCTCTCTATCTGCTCACGGTTGAACGACTTGATGACGCTTATCGACTCTATGATGTTCACGATGCCGTGGCTTTTCTGTTCACGGTGCATGCGCATTTCCTGTCGCCAGCCTTTCAGGCGTTTGGCTTGTCGCACCGTGATGAAGATGTAAACGGGTACGATGAGCAAGGCGGCAAGTCCCACATAGACATTGGCCAGGAACATCAGGGCAAGGGCCAAAAAGGCCGATGTGAAGAGGGGCAGAAGGTCGATGAAGATGCTTTGCACGGTGGTGGAAAGACTTCCTACGCCTTGGTCGATGCGCGATTGAAGGCGACCTGCCTCGTTGCCACTCCGCGAGAAGAACGCCATCCGGTAGGAGAGGATGCGATCCACGGCATTCTGCGCAAGGTCCTTCGAGACGTGTACACGCATACGCTCCCCGTAGAAGTTCTGCGCATACGAGATGACGACGCTTAGCACCTCCTTGCCGAGCAGGATGGCCGTTATCGTGGTCAGGATGCGCGCTGTCGTACCCCAGGTAAAGTGTTGCTCGCCGATGTCTCCGGTGCCGTTGTGCACGATAAGTCCGTTGATGGTGTCAACCGTCCAGTCGAGTACCACCGCATTAACCTGTGCGATGAGCGACCCGACGAGCGTAAGTGCCAGCGTGGCTACCACCAACCATTTGTATGGCTTGACAAAAGGCGATATCTTTTTTATCAGTTGAAACAGAGTCATTAGATTCAGGATATAAAATAAAACCTGTTTTTGCAAAGATAGCAATTCTGTGGTTAATAAACAAGTTTTTGGGCGTTTTATTTTGTTTTTTCTCCAACTGACACCCGTTTTCCGCTTTTTGGTTTTTGTAGTGGCTTAGGTTGCTACAAGATTTGTGTGAAAGAAAAAAAGCCCAACCCGAAGGTTGAGCTCTATTGTATTGCGTTAACGCACCTTACATTTTGCATCGTTTTACCACCGAAGCATTCCGTGGTTTATTTTGTAACGGTTTCAATTACGCAAGTGTGCAGTTTTTCTCTCTTGTC
>JAZLKL010000106.1:0-27158 GCA_045597585.1 Bacteroidaceae bacterium
CCAGTATCTGGTCAAAAGAATTATTTCAAGGTCTGCACTCAGGGCGAACCCGAGAATAATTCAGCAGATCTCCCAGGGATTGCTTGACTTTGAGCTGAATGCCGCTTAGTTTATGTTTTCATTTTTACCAAACCATTGTATGTAAACTGCTGATATTATTTTGCAAAGGTAATCATTCTTTTTGTTTTTTCTGCCTTTCGCTTTCAAAAAGTTACTTTACGCTTTCAAAAACTTGCTATTCGGGCTTTCCAATCGCTTTGCGCTCTACTCTTACTCGTAGAATTACGTGCGATGCGCAGCAACGAGCCTTCGACAAAAGAGCTGGAGCAAGCGCTGGACGGTAGGTGGCGCTGCAGCCGAGCTGCACCGAACAGGACAGCCTACTTGTTTCATTCTTGTTTTATTCTAGTTTCATTATAGTTTCACCCAGTTTCGTTCTGGTTTCACTCTAGTTTCACTCGTTTGGCTTACGTCTGGCTTACGTAAAAACACGTAAGCCAGACGTAAGCCAAACGAGTACACTCTGAGTGCTGGGTGAAGGCATCCGATAGAAATGCGAGTTTTTAGAATAAACTTGCGAAAAAGCAAAAATAAAGCATTATCTTAATGAATAATGCCGTGTGATTTGCATACTTGCAGAATTTATGCTATATTTGCAGAAGAACAAATAATGAAAGGTAAATACTATGAAGAAACTCTTTGCTTGGATACTTTGCATGGTGCCTTGTCTGGCTACCCATGCACAACGTGATACGATTTCGCTCAACCGCAACTGGCTGTTCCGCCACGGAGCGCTTCCTGCCGGCATTACGGCAAGCACGCTGACGGAAAAGAATGTCACCGACTTCCGTACGGTTCATGTGCCTCACGACTTCCAGATAGAGCAACCTTGGGTGGCACCCGCTGCCAATGAGACGGCCGACAATAGCGATGCCGGAGCCAACATCAAGAGCCGACTCTCGGCTCGCGGATTCAAGGAGATGGGAATGGGGTGGTATGTGAAGTCCTTCACCCCGAGTGCCGACCTCAAGGGAAAGCGTTTGTTGCTCGACTTCGGGGGCATTATGTACGTGGGCGACGTATATCTGAACGGACAAATAGTAGGGCGTACCGACTATGGATATGTGGGCTTTGAGATTGACGTGACGAAAGCCTTAAAGCTGGGCGAACCCAATACGATTGTGGTGCGTGCCGACACAGGCGAACCCAAGATGTCGCGCTGGTACACGGGCGGTGGTCTTTTCCGCGACGTAAACCTTATTGCCACCGATGCACAGAGCCATTTTGTACGCCATCCGCTGCATATTACGACCCAGCAGGTCAATAAGTCGTCAAACCATAAGGTTCTTATCTCGGCTGAGGCAAGAATGACCACTCGCGACAACGAAGCCAGGATGCGCGTTACCCTTACCGACCCTCAGGGCAGAGTGACGCATAGCGAGACCTACACCCTCAAGCGTAACCGCAATTACCGCACGCAGGAGTTTCAGTTGCCGGCCGTTACCCTGAACGATGCCCAGCTGTGGGATTGCGAGCATCCCAACCTCTATACGGCACAGGTGGAACTTCTTCGTGCTGACGGAAGTGTCTCCGACGCCATCACCAGGCACTTCGGCGTGCGTACCATCGAGATTACCCCCCAGCAGGGACTTCTGCTCAACGGCAAGAAGGTGCTTCTCAAGGGCTATGCCAACCACCATACGCTGGGTGCCTTGGGTGCGGCTGCCTATCCGCGTGCCATCGAGAAGCGCATCCAGCTCATCAAGCAGTTTGGCATGAATCACATACGCACCTCGCATAATCCCTATTCGGAGGATTTCCTCGACCTTTGCGACCGCTATGGCATACTGGTGGTGGATGAGCTCTATGATAAGTGGAACGACCAGTATGCGGGAGCCAACCGCACGTCGTTTGAACATCTTTGGCCACACGACGTGGCAGAGTGGGTGCGCCGTGACCGTTGCCACCCCTGCGTGGTGATGTGGAGTCTTGGCAACGAGCTTCAGCAGGTCAACGATATGCCTTACAATGACTTTGGCGTGACGCAATACAAGCTGATGAAGACGGTGGTGCAGCGCTACGACAGCACCCGCGCCGTGACAGTGGCCATGCATCCCCGCTATCGCAACTGGGAAACCGACTCGCTGCCATGCGACCTGGCTATGGTTACCGATGTGCAGTCGTACAACTACCGCTATATGTATTTCCCTGGCGATGGCAGGAAGTTCCCGTGGATGTCGTTCTACCAGAGCGAGGCGGCTGTGTCGGCCATGGGCGAGAACTATTTCGCCATGAACCTCGACAAGGTTGTAGGCTTGGCTTACTGGGGGGCTATAGATTACCTTGGCGAGTCGCAGGGATGGCCTGCCAAGGGATGGGCACAGGGCGTGTTCGACATTGCCCTCGAACCAAAGCCCAAGGCGTATTATATGAAGAGCTTCTTCTCTGATGAGCCCGTGGTGCACATTGCCGTTACAGAGTCGAGGGGCAACGTGATGTGGAACGGGGTGCAGACCGGTAATGACGGACAGAGCGACCATTGGAACAGAACGCCTGGTCAGAAGCTTGAGATAACGACCTATACGAATGCGGATGAGGTTGAGCTGCTTGTGAATGGCAAGAGCATCGGCGTGAAGCAGAACGACAAGCAGAATGCCAAGATGCGCAACCAGATACGTTGGAAAGACGTGGAATACCAGGATGGAAACATACTGGCCATTGCTCGCACCCACGGCAAGGAAGTGGCTCGCCATAAGGTAGAGACGACGGGAAAAGCCGTTAAGCTGATTGTGGAGGCAGACAATATGAATTGGAAGGCCGATGGTGAGGATCTTCAGCATCTGCGCATCGTGGCGGTTGACAGCAAGGGGCGTAGGGTACAGACGGCTACTGGCGAGATTACCTGTAGCGTAACCTCTGGTGATGCTACCCTGGTGGCAATGAGTAGCGGCAATCATAATTCTGACGAGCTTAACGTCACCGACCATCGCAATCTCTTCAACGGTTCGGTATTGGCCATCCTCAGAGCGGGCGACACTCCCTCATCGGTAACTGTCAATGTGGCTTGTCCTGGTATGAAGCCTTTGAAGGTGACCCTCAGCTGCGGTTTACCCACAAAGGTGATAAAGAAAAAGTAGGGTAGGGGTCTGCGACTTTTTTTACCGTATGACATGCGTTTTGGACACTTGCAAACAGGTTGTAAACAAATTGCAAACAAAATGCAAACAGTTTTTCTTGGCAGAGAGTGGTATTTTAGGTACTTTTGTATCTTCAATTTCTAATAATCGGGAGAATGTCATGCAAAAATATATTATAGCCATTCTGAGTTTGCTAATCTGTGCCTCATGCAGCAAGACGAAATCTGACGAGGGACTTGTACTGAATGGTGCCTGGGAAATTCAGCAGAAGCAATATCCGGACGGACAGATATTCGAGAGTTGGGACCGTGACTACACGTGGTTCCGCATCTATGATGACAGTTGCTATTATAATTGCCAAGTCATCACGGCTCCCAATGGGACGATGCTCATACCTATAGGCATGGGTAGCTATACCCTGGTGCATAAAGGCCTTGACGAGTACATCTATCTGGAAGAGGGCGACGTCAAGCCCTTGAAGGTGGTGGGCGACTCTTCCGTCGTGATACAAGACTATGGCTTGCTGTACACGTGGAAGGCCACAGACAAATACGATGACAGGTTTGATGACATCGTCTCTATCGTGAGGATGGTTGAGAAGGATATGCCAAACGTCCACACATCACTTGCCGGCTACGTGTTTTCGGATGCTGAGAAATTGTTGAAGCGTGAGAACAAACCTACGCCTATGTGGTGCTCTTTGTGGGGTTGGGCATTCTGGCACTATGTATCTATGCCTACAGGCAATACAAGTATAGAAAACACGTGGAAAGGGAACTGAAGCAAATCACGGAAGAAAGAAACGTGATTCCTGAGCCTGTTCGTGCTGCCATGAACGACGTAAAGGAAGAGTTTCACAAGACGGAGTTCTATCAGGACATACATAGACGTATTGCAGCGGGAGTTCGGCTCGCTCAGGAGGATTGGGATGTGATAGAGGCTCAGTTGAATCGTGTCTATCCGCGCTTTACGAGTACCTTGTTCGACCTTCGTAAGATGACAGAGGTAGAGCATCAGGTTTGTCTGCTTTTGAAGCTTGGTGCAATGCCCACAGAAATAGCCGTTGTGATGTGTAAGGACACAAGTACCATCAGCACCATACGAAGCCGACTCTACAAGAAGGTTTTCGGCAAGAATGGTGGTAGTAAGGCCTGGGATGAGTTTATTTACTCATTATAAGTGAAATAGCTTGCTTTGCAAACAGTTTGCAAACATGATGCAAACCCTTGCAAAGTGTTGCGTGGTGAATTGCAAACAAATTGCAAACTCATTTTCTTGGTCGGTTGTGGTGAAGTTCATACCTTTGCCGTCGAAATCCTTCAAGTGCTGATGGCTTGACATGAACAAGTACAGATGACTTACATGGCCAAGAGCTTATGGCTTAACATAGTCAGCTACTTATGGCTTGACATGAACAAGTACTGATGACTTGACATGGAAATCGATTTTCTAACAAAAAACATTTATTACGTATGAAAAAGAATGGTTTTGCAAGTATGATGGCTTGTCTGTCTCTGCTTCTTGTCTTTATGTGCTCAGGAAAGGTCGTGGCACAAAAGCCTACAGACAAAGACATCATTGGGGTGTGGAAAATGACATCGATGATGTATGAGGGTGAAAACAAGAATCAGATTAGCGATAAGTACAACCAGATTAAGGTGTATCGTGCCAATGGCGAATATGCCTGTGCACAGATTGTAAGAGAAAATGATGGTAGCTATGTGATTCTTCCTCATGAGTATGGCACCTATTATCTGAAGAACGGCCAGTATAGCGAGATGGGACGCAAGCCCATCCCCTACAATTGGGTGGACAAGAACACCAGCAGAGGACGTTGGTACAATCGCATCGATGAGTGGAAGAAGGTTAACGGCATGCCCGAAGAACTGGTTCAGCACATTGTTGACAAGTGCAAGGCAAGTGCCGCATCTCCTGCACATATACAAGAGATGATAAAGAAGTATGTATTCAGCAAATAGATAACCAATAGTTTGGTTTGGATTAATGTTAGTTAAATAGATGCATCATCCGTCCATAGGTCTGTGACAGACGTGTGGGCGGTTTTTCTTTTTGATGATACGCACGCGCGAGAGTCACGGGTGAGAGTATATACGCACAAAAAAAGGAAGCATTTCTGCTTCCTCTTTTGCGGTGCGTACGGGACTCGAACCCGTGACCCCATGCGTGACAGGCATGTATTCTAACCAGCTGAACTAACGCACCAATCTTTGTTTGCAATCTTGTTTGTAGGGGCACTCCCCCTTAATTGCGATGCAAAGGTAAGGCTTTATTCTGAAACATCAAAACTTTAAGGCGGTAAATTGAGAAAAAAACGTAAAAATGTACCGTTTTTATGTTGCGCAACATAAAAACGTGCCATTTTGTCGAATTGATATATGTTGTATGACATATTTTCATGCATATATTGACGTAGGTCAAGAATAGGCAAAAATATGCTAAAAAACATGTTTTTTGTTTGGTGGGTATTGTGAAAGGCCTTACCTTTGCATCAGAAAACAACAGAAAAGGCTTCTGAGCCACGTGCAAAAGAGCCTTGGAAGTGAAAGAGAAGACGACCTCAAGAGAGAGGTGAAATCCGGGATACAGTATATTATATATAAGGTATTAGGAAAAGGTAAAAAGATTGTAATTAAAAAGAGAAACAGGAAAAGACAGATCTTCTGCGGTTAGCTCAAGAGAGAGTGACTGGCAGTTGAAGTTTAATCGAAACACAAAAGGTAAAAAGATTGTATTATGAAAAAGATGATGATTCTGGTATGCGCCATCATGATGGTAGCTACCGCAAACGCAAAGCGTGTTGAGACTACTTCTTTCAACGAAGTGCGTGTTAACGTTCCCGCTCGTGTTCGCATCGTAGCAGGTGAGACCTACAGCGTCAACATCGTAGCAGAGAACAAGTATTTGGCTGATGCAGTCAAGCTGACGGTAAAGGACGGTGTGCTGGCAATCAACAGCAACGCTTTGGAGTCACTTGGCAACGAGGGTGAAGAGATTTGCATCACCATTGTTACTCCTTGCGAGCCTAAGCTTTCTGCAAGTCGTGACATGGAGACTAAGGTGCTCCGCAACACATTCGACGCAGAGAAAGACTTGGCTTTGGACAAGTAAAGAGTAGCATGCTGCATGGCAGAACCGCTTATCGGTAAGCTATGCTGGAATGAAAAACTAATTTTTATTGGATAATTGTAAGGAGGGTTCCGTCTGGGACTCTCCTTTTTTATTATGTACGCGTGTTGCGAAGCGATATGAGGAAAGAAGTCGGATGATTCTACCAGTATCCTCTGTTCCTACTTCTTTCACTCAGGTTTCACTCAATTGGCTTACGTCTGGCTTACGTCAAAACACGTAAGCCAGACGTAAGCCAAACGAGTGAAAGTAAGGTGAACCTAAGAGCCAAATAAGTGTGTGAGGCGAAAAAAGCAGACTTATAATAAAGAATGCTTGAGGCAGGATTGTGCAGAGGGTGCCAACTGAAATTGAGTTTGCGGAACTTTAATTCACTAAATTCGGATAAAAAATTGAACTTTTTCGTTTCTTTGGCAGAAAAAACGCCTTTATGCGGCTCTGTGCGTGTGTAGGCTTTGATGCACTTATATTTGTAAAATGCTTGCACATTATTGGCAAAAATGTGCAAAAATACTCCTAAAATAGAGCCAAAATAGAGAAAAATGCATTTTTTTTAAAAAAAGTCACAAAAAGATTTGGTGGTATCGGAAAAAGTTCCTACCTTTGCACCCGCAAACGAGAAAGAACAGAGGTTCACAACAAAAACTCGAATGCCATGGGCGATTAGCGCAGCTGGTTCAGAGCATCTGCCTTACAAGCAGAGGGTCGGCGGTTCGAATCCGTCATCGCCCACGAAAAATAGTGAAAACAACGAGATGGCTCCTTAGCTCAACTGAATAGAGCATTTGACTACGGATCAAAAGGTTGCAGGTTTGAATCCTGCAGGAGTCACAAGCTGCCAGAGGGCAGTAGGTAAGGGTAGATACCAGAGTGGCCAAATGGGGCAGACTGTAAATCTGCTGGCTTACGCCTTCGGTGGTTCGAATCCATCTCTACCCACTCGTTATGCGGAAATAGCTCAGTTGGTAGAGCATAACCTTGCCAAGGTTAGGGTCGCGAGTTCGAGTCTCGTTTTCCGCTCAAAGATTGGTGCGTTAGTTCAGCTGGTTAGAATACATGCCTGTCACGCATGGGGTCACGGGTTCGAGTCCCGTACGCACCGCAAGAAAGGAAGCAGAAATGCTTCCTTTTTTTGTGCGTATCACTCTCACCCGTGCCCCACTGGGTCAGGGTTGTTCGCTAAAGCTCACCAAGCTAAAGCAGTCGAGTCCCGTACGCACCGCAAAAGAGGAAGCAGAAATGCTTCCTTTTTTTGTGCGTATATATTTTCGGCCTAATCCAAGATAAGGCTTACCAAGTTTTTTTTAATAATAGGTGTTCAATTGCCATAAAATATGTATCTTTGCATACTAAATGTAAAGTGATGAAAGGTGACTTGAAGGATAAGACGGCTAAAGGCTTGATGTGGAGTGCCGTGAACAATGGTGCCACACAGGTGCTGAACCTTGTGTTTGGCATCGTATTGGCTCGTTTTCTTACCCCTGGTGATTATGGTGTTACGGGGGTACTGGTGATCTTCTCAACTATTGCAGCCAACTTGCAAGACAGCGGTTTCTCGCAGGCGCTTATCAACTTGCAGAATCCCACCAAGCGCGATTACGACTCCGTCTTCTGGTTTAACCTTATGATGAGCGTCACGCTCTATGCCATCCTGTTCTTCTGTGCCCCGTTGTTGGCTTGGCATTTTGAGATGCCATGTCTGGTGGAGGTCTCCAGAGTTGTGTTCCTTGGTTTTGTGATAGCTGGTTTATCCATCTCTTCGGGAGCCTATTTGCGAAAGAATCTGAAGAACAAAGAGATTGCCATTCTCAGTCTTACAGCCTTGGTGCTCTCTGGAGGAGTGGGCATTGTCATGGTTATGAACGACATGTCGTATTGGAGTCTGGTGGCTCAGCAACTCACGTATATCACATTCATTACCTTGGGCAGATTCTTCTATTGCCATTGGTTGCCTTCCCTGAACTTCTCCTTTGCGCCGGTACGCAGTATGATGGGCTTCGGCATGCACATGCTTGTCACGAACGTCGTCAATACCCTTTCCGAACATTTGCTGACCTTTGTCATGGGCAGCCATTTCAAGAACAAGTCGGTCATAGGTAATTTCACGCAAGCGAACAAGTGGAACCTGATGGCCTCGAAGATGGTGTCGGAGACCGTGGGGCAGTTGGCGCAGACGGTGTTGGTGGAAGTCACGGACGACAAGGAGCGCGAGTTGCGCGTGTTCCGCAAGTTGCTCCGCTTCACAGCCTTCTTTGCCATGCCAGCCATGCTGGGTCTGGCGGTTGTGGCAGAGGAGTTCATCCTGGTTTCGATAGGCGAGAAGTGGGTTGACTGCATCCCCATGATGCGCATTCTCTGTGTGGGAGGTGCTTTCCTCCCGCTGTACACCCTTTACCGCAATCTTACTGTCTCGTCGGGCAAGGGCAGGGTGTATCTTTGGCTGGGTGTGTCGCAGGTTGTCATGCAGATTGTGGTGGTGGTATGCTTCATGTCATTAGGCATCATCCCCATGGTGGTGTCCTTTGTGGTCTTTCAGATACTCTGGATTGGCGTGTGGCAGACGTTTGCACGTCGATACCTGGGTATGCGGTGGCGCATGTTGTGTTCCGATGTGGCACCCTATCTGCTTGCCTCATTGGCAGCGGTGTCTTCGGCCTATTTCTCTACGATGTGTCTCACAAACCTGTGGATGCTACTGATTTCGCGTGTATTCATCTCTGCGGCGGTATATCTGTTGATAATGTGGTTGTGGCGTGATGACATCCTGGCAGAGATAAAATCAAAATATCTGAAAAAAAATGTTTCATGAAAAAAATATTGTTTCTCTTTCTTTCTGCGTTTACATTGGCAGCCTCTGCTCAAAGAAGGGTGGATGCTGTGGACCCTATGATAGGCACGGCCGATCATGGTCATGTGTTTGTGGGAGCTAATGTGCCTTATGGCATGGTGAACGTGGGACCTACCCAGTTGGAAACCGGATGGGACTGGTGTTCTGGCTATCACTACAGCGGAACGCAGATTGTGGGTTTTGCGCATACCCATCTCAGCGGTACGGGGTGCAGCGACCTTGGCGACGTAGCCTTGATGCCCGCCATGGGCGAGGTGGAGCTCAGTCGTGAGGGACTTGCTTCGGGCTTCCGCCATGAGACTGAGGTGGTGCAGCCGGGCTATTATCAAGTGGTACTCGACCGTTCCAAGATACTCTGTCAGATGACCTCCACCCGACGTGTAGGCTACCATCGTTACTCCTGGCCCAAGGGCTCCGGAAATGCCCGTATTGTGGTGGACCTGCAGAATGGAGTGGGCGACAGTCCTGTCAGTACACGCATCATGCAGATGGATCAGCAGACCTTGGTGGGTTACCGCGTAAGTAGTGGATGGGCTGCCGAGCAACATGTGTATTTCTGCATTCAGTTCAGCAAACCCATGGAGCAGTTCATCGTAGAGGGTCAGGATGCTCCTTATGGACAGGCCGTCTTTGCGGTAGGACCCGGTGAGACGATAGAGTGCAAGGTGGCCTTGTCGCCTACGAGCGAGATGAATGCCATCAACAACCTGGCCTACGAGATACCCGACTGGAACTTTGAGGCAGTTCGCAAGGCTGCTTCCGACGAGTGGGAAAAGGAGTTGTCGCGTGTAGAGGCTGAGTTCCGTACCGAGCGCGAGAAGCGCATCTTCTACACCTCGATGTATCACTTCATGGTGGCGCCTCAGACGTGGAACGATGTGAATGGCGACTATCGGGGGGCAGACTATCAGGTGCATCGTTCGGCAAAGTTTGAGAACCTTACTACCTGGTCGCTTTGGGGCACCTATCGCGCTGCCCATCCCCTCATGACGATTATCATGCCCGACCGCTTGCCTAATCTGGCTCAGTGCATGCTGGCCATAGCCAAGGAACGAAAGGGCGAATTGCCCGTATGGCACTTGCATGGCAATGAAACCTATTGCATGGTGGGCTGTCCCGCCATTCCCGTGTTGGCAGACCTATGTCTGAAGGGCGTAAAGGGATTTGATTACGAAGAGTCCTATCAAGCTATCAAGTCATCTTTGCTGAAACCCAATCGGGGTAAGCATTATCTTGAGGAGCTGGGCTATCTGCCCTATGATGGTACGGAGGGCGAGACGGTGGCCAAAAACCTTGAATATTTCCTGGCAGAGTGGAGTGCTGCACAGGTAGCGGGTCTTACAGGGCACAAAGAGGATAGTGTGCATTTTGATGCTATCTCGCGCAACTACAAGAAACTCTTTGACCCTCGTGTCCGTTGTATGCGTGCCTTGTCGAAGGATGGCAGGTTCCGTACGATAGAAGGTTTCAATCCTGGTCATCAGACGGGCGATTATACGGAGGGAAACCCCTGGCAGTACACATGGCTTGTGCCTCATGATGTGATGGGACTGGTGGAGACGCTGGGAGGCAAGAATGCCTTCATTGCCCGTCTGGACTCGCTCTTTACTGCTGACAGCGACCTGGGTGAACACGCCAACCCCGACATTACGGGGTTGATAGGCCAGTATGCTCATGGCAACGAGCCCAGCCACCACACGCTTTATCTTTACAACTATGTGGGACAGCTGGAGAAGACGCAGCGAATGGTGCGCAAGGTGATGGACGAACTCTATACCGACCAGCCTGCCGGACTGTGTGGCAACGAGGATGTGGGGCAGATGTCTGCGTGGTATATCCTCTCGGCTTTAGGCCTTTATCAGGTAGAACCCTGCGGTGGACGTTACCAGATAGGCAGTCCGATAGTCGAGAGGGCTGTGGTTCATGTGGGCGAGGGAAAGACCTTCACCATCATTACGCATGGGGGTGCAAAGGATAAGCCTTGCATCAAGAAGATGAAACTGAATGGTAGGAACTATACCAATACCTACCTTGAATATAAGGACATCATGGCAGGTGGTGTGTGGGAAATCTGGTATTGACCTCGCTATTCTTCCACAGTAGCCATGAGGGCGAGCATTTTGTCTCGCGTCTTGGCAGCCTCCACAAAGTCGAGTTTCTTGGCCTGCTCTTGCATCTGCTTGCGCAGTTTGTCAATAAGTTTCTTCTTCTCGTCCAGTGAAAGGGGCTTTGCCTCTTCCTCTGCCACTTGCAGTATGGGTGTCTCTGGCTCCACATAGACGCGTTTCTCCTGCTGCTGCCCCAGTTCTACAAGGTTGCCCATCATACGAGCCTTCTTTATGGCCTGAGGCGTAATGCCATGCTCTTCGTTGTATCGCAGTTGCTTCTCACGTCTTCTGTTCGTCTCATCTATGGTCTGCTGCATACTCTGCGTGATGCGGTCGGCATACATGATGGCCATTCCGTTGATGTTTCGGGCGGCTCGTCCTGCCGTTTGGGTGAGCGAGCGGTGGCTGCGAAGGAAGCCTTCCTTGTCAGCATCCAGGATGGCAACAAGCGAAACCTCTGGCAGGTCAAGTCCTTCACGCAGCAGGTTGACACCCACCAGGACGTCAAATTCGCCTGCACGCAGTCCGTCCATAATTTTTACTCGTTCCAGCGTGTCAACATCTGAGTGGATATACTGGGTGCGGATGTCATGTCGCACAAGGTATTCTGTCAGTTCTTCTGCCATACGTTTGGTGAGCGTGGTTACAAGGCATCGCTCGTCACGTTCAATGCGTTGCTGTATCTCCTCCATAAGGTCGTCCACCTGATTCTGTGAGGGACGTACCTCAATAATGGGATCAAGAAGTCCTGTGGGACGGATTACCTGTTCCACGATGATGCCTTCGCTTTCGTTCAACTCAAAGTCGGCAGGTGTAGCACTGACGTAGATGCATTGGTGCACCATTTCCTGGAACTCCTCAAAGCGCAGGGGACGATTGTCTCTCGCGGCTGGTAGTCGGAATCCATATTCCACCAAGTTCTTCTTGCGGGCTTGGTCGCCACCATACATAGCGCCTATCTGAGGCACGCTGACGTGGCTCTCATCTATGACCATGAGAAAGTCGTCGGGGAAGAAGTCCAGCAGGCAGTACGGACGTGTTCCTGGTTCTCTGCCATCAAAATAGCGGCTGTAGTTCTCTATGCCCGAGCAGTGCCCGAGTTCACGAATCATCTCAATGTCGTAGTTGACGCGCTCCTGCAATCGGTTGGCTTCTACGGTCTTGCCTATTTCCTCAAAGAATGCCACCTGTTCTGCCAGGTCTGCCTGTATCTTGGCGATGGCAGCCTCCTGTGTCTCCTTGGTGGTAAGGAATAGGTTGGCGGGGTATATGCGGTAGTCGGGAAATTTGCCCAGACGCATCATGGATACGCTGTCCACTTCCTCCAGCGACTCAATCTCATCATCGAAGAAAGTTATGCGCAGCAGGTTGTCAGAGTAGGCGAGCGCCACGTCGATGGTGTCGCCCTTCACGCGTACTTCACCTCGTGAGAGCGACACGTCATTTCTTACGTAGAGCGAATCCAGGAGTCGGCGTAGCAAGTGGTTGCGGTCTATGCATTGTCCCACCTTAAGGTCTATCACATTATCATAGAATGCCGATGGATTTCCCATACCATAGATGCAACTTACCGAACTCACCACGATGACATCCTTTCGCCCAGAGAGTAGGGCAGAGGTGGCTGCCAGACGCAGCTTGTCAATCTCGTCGTTGATGGCGAGGTCCTTCTCGATGTAGGTATCTGTGGAGGGGATGTAAGCCTCTGGCTGATAGTAGTCGTAGTACGACACATAGTACTCTACGGCATTATGGGGAAAGAAAGCCTTCATCTCGCCATACAACTGGGCGGCAAGTGTCTTGTTGTGGCTGAGTATGAGGGTAGGACGACCGATGCGCTGTATGACGTTGGCAATGGTAAACGTCTTACCGCTACCCGTCACACCCAATAGCACTTGCGCAGGTGTACCCTCCTCAATGCTTTGCACGAGTTGGTTGATGGCTTCGGGTTGGTCGCCCGTAGGCTGATAGGCTGATGTCAGTTCGAAATTCATAATGGATTTGGACGAAGAAATTGCAAAATGAACGGCAAAAATACATATAATTAGCGAAATATGCTATCTATGTACCTATTTAGTCGCGCGAAGAAGCAAAAAAAGTGTTAATTTGTTGTGAGTGTCAAGGAAAAGCCTTAACTTTGCGCGCTATTTAGGGGAGCGAAAAATGCCTCGGTTACGTTTTCTCGCCTCCGGTTAGTGAAAATTAGGACAATAATGAAGAAGAACTTTTTTGCGATATTCATACTTCCCATTCTCATGACGCTGGCTTCGTGTGGTCAATATCTGGCTGTGCAGAAGTCTGAGGATTTTGAGTACCGCTACGAGGAGGCAAAGGCTTGCTTTGTCGAAGGTAGCTATATGCGTTCGTCATCCCTTCTTAGCGACTTGCTCATTATTATGAAGAATACTGCCAATGGAGAGGAGTGCTTGTATATGCTGGCTCAAAGTGAGTTCGGGCTTCACGACTATGAAACGGCAGCCAATTATTTCAAGAAATACTATCAGACTTATCCCAAGGGTATCTTTGCTGAGCAGGCTCGTTTCTACTCTGCGTTGTCTTTGTACAACGAGGTGCCTGATGTCCGGCTCGACCAGACAAGCACCTGGGATGCCATTAAGGAGTTTCAGACCTTTCTTGACTACCATCCTCAGTCACGCTTGAAGGATCGTGCGCAGAAATATGTGGCTGACCTTCAGGATTTGTTGGTGGAGAAGGAACTCATCACGGCTCGTCTCTATTACGACCTGGGCGACTATATGAACAATTGTGCCTTTGGTGGTAGTAACTACGATGCTTGCATTGTAACCGCAGAGAATGCCTTGAAGGATTTCCCTTATGCATCGCCCACCCGTCGCGAGGAACTCTCCATACTTATTCTTCGCAGTAAGTATCAGTTGGCCCGACAGAGCGTGGAAGAGAAACGTATAGAGCGTTTCCGCAGCGCCATTGATGAGTACTATTCGTTTGTGAACGATTATCCCGAATCAAAATATGTGTCTGAGGCAAAGAACATCTTGGCCAATGCCGAAAGCATTGTGAAGCGTAAGCACATCAAGATTGATGATGAGGAAGAATAAAATCATAGAAATCAATCAAGATTGATGATGAGGAGGAATAAAATCATAGAAATCAATTAAATTATAACATAATGGACTACAAGAAGAGTAATGCACCCACTAACACGGTCACCCGTGATGTGATGAACCTTTGTGATCAAACCGGTAATATCTACGAGAGCGTAGCTATCATCGGCAAGCGTGCAAATCAGATTGGCGCAGACATCAAGGACGAGTTGTCGAAGAAGCTTACCGAGTTTGCTACTCGTGGTGATAATTTGGAGGAGACCTTTGAGAACCGTGAGCAGATTGAGATCTCACGTTTCTACGAGCGTATGCCCAAGCCCACTCTTATCGCTACGCAGGAGTTTGTCGAGGGTAAGGTTTATTTCCGTAATCCCAACCGCGAAACCGAGTTGATGAACTAATCAGAGACTATGATTCAGCGTATTCAAACATTATACATGTTGCTGGCCATCGTAGCAGCTGTGTTGTGTATGTGCAATCCTGTGGGAGTGATTCTTGCAGAAGACAGTACCCCTTTGGCAGACCTGTATAATTTGTGGTTGAGTGTTGATCCAGAGAGCAATGGCGTTATCTCTCATGTGGTAATGCCCTGGGCAAGTTTGTTTGCTTTGTTGGCTCTGGTATGCACCTTGCTCACCATTGGTATCTTTCTCTTTAAGAAGCGTGCCTTGCAGATGCGTGTGGTCAATCTGTCCATGCTTTTGCTTATTGGCTATTATATTGCAGGTTTGGCTTTCATAATGCTGTTTAACCACGACAACGGACTGCCATTGCTGAGCAGTTTCCGTCCCACGGTATGGGTTGCTATGCCATTTGTAGCTTTGGTACTCAGCTATCTTGCCTTTCGTGGCATCCTGAAGGATCAACTTCTTATCAAGTCGCTTGATAGATTAAGATAATGGATTTTCGCGCGTACGTGTGTACGAATTATATTTATAAGAAAGGGCCCTTCCAATTGTTTGAGAAGAGCCCTTTATGTTTCTATGATTTCTTGAACCTGTAAGAAGGTTTTGTTTCTGTAGAGTCTATGTTTGCTACGTCGTTGATTGAAGACCGAACAACAGGCATTATGCGGTTCTCTATTTCTTTATGTCAAAGAGGTAGCTTACCTTTGCCACAATGGTACTGTTGGAGGAACGGCCGAATGCTTCTCCCTTTCCGTTCTTGAATACGTCTGAGAGGGCAAAGTAATAGCGTCCTTCTGCAAGGAAATGACCAATGGATGTGTTGAACTCTATGCCAAGACCCGCTGTGATGCCATAATCGAATTTGTTGTGTATAGGCAGATCGTATTGAGCGACTACGTGGCTGGGACGCTGTGAGAGGGTTTCCTCATCCCACTTACCTGTTCGTTTGTCGCTATCGTTCAGGTAGAAACCCACTTGTGGACCCAGAATGAGATAACCCATCAAGCCTCTGTGCTCCTTGCCGAAAGCAAGACGCGCTAAAAGAGGCACTTGCACGTAGTTGATGTTGCGCTCGTAGGTGTCGGGGGCACTACCATCTTTGGGCACGTATTCAATCTCCTCCTTCCAACCCATCTGTGTGTAGTTGACCTCGGCTTGCAGGGCACATAGCATACTGAAGTATTTCTCGCAGGTGTAGCGGGCTGTAATGCCTAATGTCATGCCGGGTTTCCACAGCATGGGTACAGATGGCTGTTGCAGGCTTACTTGGTTCAATACGTATCCACCATTGAAGCCTACTGCGAATTCATTACGAACCTCGCCCACCTGTGCCTGTGCGCAGGCAGGCAATAGGAATAGTAAACTGAGAGGGAATTTATGAATTCTCATAGTTACTTGATGACCTCAATACGCTGGTTTGTCTTGAAGTGAACCAAATTGATCTTGTTGTTGATATGAGCGCTATTGGGATTTGCCTGGTCGAAACAGAATGAGTTCTGATAGGGCTTGTATTCTATAGTCGATTGCATCTCATCAAAATACTCGCCCAACTTTGACAGACCGTTCATGAAGTAGTATGCCAAGTCAAAACCATACATGCCATAGCGTGGGAATGTGTGAGCGAGGTCTTTCTTGTAGTTCTGACGGAAACGATACTCGAAGTCCTTCACACGCTGGTCCGTGGGATTGCGGTAGAACGTGGTGTAGGCGTATGTATCGAGGGCATAGAACTGCGAGAGCAATGAACTTACATAGGTGGGCCATTCAGGATATCCCAGCAAACTGATCTTAAACTCGGGGTGTGCCTGTCTGAATGCGTCAAGCTTGTTGACCAATGTTGTGGTGGCAGCTAAACTTGAGGCATCGGCAATTACCAAGTTGTTGCGGAACTGGTTGAAGGCTCCCTTGTAAGTGTTCTCATCGGCATTCATGATGAGCGACTTCACAATAAAGCCACGTGCGGTTATCTGATTGCGCAACTCAGCTGTAAAGCGTGTTCCACGGTCGTCGGCATTGCCGGTGTTGAGAATGATGTAGTTGTAGTTGTTGAAGTGGGCACCCACTATGTCGGCGGCATTCTTACGTGCAGTTTCCGTGCTGATAGAAGCCTGATAGACAAGCGGATTGTTCTGTCCATAAGAATTGGTGGTGGAGAAAGGCATCACCAGTCTGATGTTATTCTGCGTGCAGAATTCGGTTACGGCAGATGCCTGTATCACATCAAGAGGGCCAAATATGAAATCTACGTTTTTGATTTCTGGCTTCTGCAACACGAAATTGATGTCGGCAATGGAAGAACCGCTATGGTAGGCATATACGTCAACCGATGTGCCTTGATGCTTGATGCTGTCTGCTGCCATCAGTATGCCACGGTAGAACTCCAGCATCTTGTTGCCACGGTCACCTCCATCCTTTATGGGTAGAATGACCGCTATGCTGACATGTTTGTTGTGAGTGCTCATCTGTGCTGCCTTGGCAGCCTCTGCTGCAGCCTTCTCTGCCGCAAGTCGCTCAGCCTCGGCCTTACGTTCGGCATTTGAGTAGGGTATGTAAAGGAACTCGCCCTTCTTGAGTTTTGATTTTGCTGTCAATCCGGGATTTACAGCCAGAATCTCCTCGACGGTCATACCATAGTTAAGGGCAATGCGAAACAGGTTGTCCTTCTTCTGGATGCGATACAGCTCTTTGTAAGGATTGCTGAGATCGCTGAACTTGGATGACTTCTCGGGAGTTGTCGCAGTTGCACTCGGTTTCTTGGGAACATCGATGATGTAGCTGGGCTTCTCGTTCTTCTGCTGTGCGGCAGGAGGGGGAGCTGTTTGTGTGACAGGCGGTGTGACCGGTTGCTCCTTAGCCTTGGCAGATGCAGGGGTCGTAGCTGCAGGTTTAGTGGCTACAGGTGCATTTGCTGCAGGTTTAGTGGCCACAGGTGCATTATTCGCAGGTTTAGTGGCTACAGGTGCATTTGCTGCAGGTTTAGTGGTCACAGGGGTATTTGCTGCAGGCTTGGGGGTAGCAGGAGCAGCTGTTGAACTGCCCGCTGTAGGCAACTTGATGACCTGTCCGGGATGAATCTTGTCACCATTTCCCAGATTGGGATTAAGACGAAGAATGTCGGTGGGCGATACACCATATTTGCGGCTGATGGCATACACCGTCTCGCCCTGCTTCACGGTATGCTGTGAGGTCTGGGCAGTAATGTTGAGCGAAAAGATAAGGCCTAAAGCGACCAGTATGTTTCTTGTTTTCATTTTTGATGTTGTATGTTTTTTAGGTGGAAGTATGCAACGCTTCACCTTGCTCTTATCCTATTTGGTCATGCAAAGTTAGTTTAAGTTGGCTTAAAAACAAAAATATTCGCTATGATTTGATGAATAAGTCGCGAGAATTTGTTATTTTTGCAAAAAATAAGCGGTTTGTTAATATGAAACACCTTTTGTTTGCTATATTTGCATGTCTTGTCTCTGTGGTCGCATATGCTCAGAAATGTGATCCCAGGGCAAGTTATATTACCCCGTCGGGTGAGGAGATTACCGATGCCTCTACTGCGCAGGGTGCTCCTCTTGTGGCTCATTTTACGGCCAACCCGGATGAGGAGATTGAAGGCGACATTCGTTTTGAGTGGAAGATATGGAATGTGGATGACCCCAAGCAGGTGCTCGTGCATCGTTTTGAGCAGGACATCGATTATACGTTTGTCAACAGCGGCACTTTTCTGGTCCAGCTTTATGCCACTTTCGTGCTGGATGGCGATACCATCACCTGGCCTGAGGAAGGAGAGGAGAATCCCATTGTGGTGAGCATCAGCAGTTCAAAACTGGAGATGCCTAATGCTTTCTCGCCCAATGGAGATGGATACAATGATGTGTATAATGCTAAGCCTGAGTACCAGAGTATCGTGTCGTTCAAGGCTACCATTTTCAACCGTTGGGGGCAACGCATTTATTCTTGGTCGAACCCCGACCGTGAACAGGATGGATGGGATGGCACGTGGCATGGACAGAAAGTGCGTGATGGTGTGTATTACGTCGTGGTGGCAGCTCAGGGAGCCGATGGCCGCAAATACAATATCCGAAAGGACGTGAATGTGCTCACGGGCTATGACAATGGTGCCAAGAACACAGGAGGAGAGGATTAGCGTCCGCTTAGCTTAATAATTTGAAAACTGTACTATGATAAATATTTACGGAGCGCGAGTACACAACTTGAAAGATGTTGATGTGGAGATTCCACGTAACAGCCTTACCGTCATCACCGGATTGAGTGGTAGTGGCAAGTCGAGTTTGGCTTTTGACACAATATTTGCTGAAGGACAGCGTCGCTACATCGAGACCTTCTCGGCGTATGCACGTAACTTCCTGGGCAATCTGGAACGTCCCGACGTGGACAAGATAACTGGTCTTTCGCCTGTAATCAGCATTGAGCAGAAGACCACTAACAAGAATCCTCGCAGTACTGTGGGTACAACCACCGAAATCTATGACTATCTTCGACTCTTGTTTGCACGTGCAGGCGAGGCTTTCAGCTATGTTACGGGCGAGAGGATGGTGAAGTACACAGAGGAACAGCTTATCAACCTCATCCTTGAACGATACATGGGTCGAAAGGTGTATCTGCTGTCACCCCTTGTCAAGAACCGTAAGGGTCATTATCGCGAACTGTTTGAGTCAGTTCTGCGTAAGGGCTTCCTCTATGTCCGTGTGGACAATGTGATTCAGGAGATAGTACCGCAGATGAAGCTCGACCGTTATAGAAATCATGACATTGAGGTGGTTGTGGACCGATTGGTGGTGCAGGACAAGGATGACCGCCGATTGCAGAATAGTGTGGCTGCAGCCTTGAAACAGGGTGGGGGAGAGATGCTTGTCTATGATGTGGCTACTGAGGAAGTGCGCCATTATAGCCGTCACCTGATGTGTCCTACCAGCGGTATTGCCTACCGAGAACCAGCTCCGCACGACTTCTCGTTCAACTCACCTCAGGGTGCCTGTCCGCATTGCCATGGCTTGGGTTATATCACCCTTGTTGGTGGCAAGGAAGTGCTGGATGAGGATGACTCCTTTGATGAGGCTTCCTCTTTCCTGTCTGCCATCAGCAAAAGCCGGAAGGAAGACGAGGAGGATGCCACGCAGATTCGTACTGTTGTCTGTCCCGAGTGTCATGGCCAGCGTTTGAGAAAGGAGTCGCTCTACTTCCGTATTGCAGGCAAGAACATTGCCGACCTTTCCAATATGGACGTGTCGGAGCTTTATCAATGGATGAAGCATCTGGATGATAAACTGACAGACTTCCAGCGGCAGATTGCTCCCGAGATTATCAAGGAGATCTGTACCCGACTTCATTTCCTTCTGGACGTGGGTCTTGACTATCTTTCGCTTTCCCGTAGTAGCGTGACTCTTTCTGGTGGAGAAAGCCAGCGCATCCGTCTGGCCACTCAGATTGGCAGTCAGCTGGTCAACGTGCTTTACATCCTCGACGAGCCTTCCATTGGCTTGCATCAGCGTGACAACCGTCGTCTCATACGTTCACTCAAGTCGTTGCGCGACATTGGCAATACCGTCATCGTGGTAGAGCATGACCAGGAGATGATGGAGAGTGCCGACTACATCGTGGACATGGGGCCGCGTGCAGGTCGTCTGGGTGGAGAGGTTGTGTTCCAGGGTACTTATCCTGAGATGTTACAGAAGAACACGTTGACATCAAGCTACCTCAACGGTCAGATGAAGATAGAGATACCCGCTAAACGCAGAAAGGGTAGTGGAGACTTCCTCTCGCTGCGTGGGGCACAGGGCAATAACCTGCAAGGTGTGGACGTGGACTTCCCCTTGGGTACTTTCATCTGTGTGACGGGTGTTAGTGGCAGCGGAAAGAGTACGCTCATCAATGACACCTTGCATCCTATCCTTTCGCAACACTTCTACCGCTCGCTCCGTGAGCCCCTTGCCTACGAGTCTATTACAGGCATAGAACATATTGACAAGGTAGTGGATGTGGATCAAAGTCCCTTGGGACGTACCCCGCGTTCCAATCCGGCTACCTATACCGGTGTGTTCAATGACATCCGACAGCTCTTTGTGCAGTTGCCCGAGGCCAGGATACGTGGCTACAAACCCGGACGTTTCTCGTTTAACGTGAAGGGAGGACGTTGTGAGACTTGCATGGGCAACGGCTATAAGACCATTGAGATGAACTTCCTGCCCGATGTGTATGTGCCTTGTGATGAGTGCCAGGGAAAGCGTTACAACCGTGAGACGCTGGAGGTGCGCTATCGTGGCAAGAGTATTGCCGATGTACTGGATATGACCATCAATCAGGCGGTTGAGTTCTTCGACCACATTCCCAGCATATTGAACAAGGTTAAAGTGCTGCAAGAGGTGGGCTTGGGCTATCTGAAGCTTGGCCAACCCAGTACTACTCTTTCGGGAGGTGAAAGCCAACGTGTAAAACTGGCTACAGAACTGGCCAAGAAGGATACCGGTAACACCTTCTATATTCTCGACGAACCTACCACGGGTCTGCACTTTGATGACATTCGCCAGTTGCTTACAGTCATCAACAGACTGGTTGACAAGGGGAATACCGTGCTGGTTATTGAGCACAACCTGGATGTTATCAAGAGTGCCGACTACATCATCGACATGGGACCCGAAGGTGGTCGTGGCGGAGGCAAGCTCCTCTCTTGCGGCACACCCGAGAAGGTGGCCAAGAGTAGTGTGGGCTATACCCCCGAATACTTGCGCGCTATACTCAAGTAGTACGCATTAGTTCCCCAATATTGTACCATCCTTGGCCAGACCCTCAGCGCTGACGCTAATCTGTCCGGACTTGCCGTTGTTATATAGTTTAACTTCGGCTTTTCCGTCGTTGTCGAGCTTGAGTTCCGGATTCCAGTACAGGGTGCGTCTGTAGTCCTTTGGCTTCTCTTCGAGTTTACGGTTCTTGTAGTTGGGATGATAGAAGTCGTCATGGAACGCAAAGCCCTTGAGTATATAGTGACGGTCGCGGTAAACGTATCGTTTGCCATCGTCGGCGAAGGGATAGATGGCAATGTGTGTCTCTGGAAGGTTTGACCCAGAATAGCGGTTGCTGCCCTCAAGACGTGGTTGGTAGTCGGTATAGATGATGTATTTGTCTATGCTGGCACGGTCGTAGTACTTGGCTATCTCTACGGGTGTCATGTTGAACACCAGTTGTCCGAATTGATCGTAGGGGCGGATGGATACAAGGTTTCCACGCATATAGACAGAGTCCTCTGCTGTAGTAAGATTGTGTGTGGAGCGTCGTGTAATGTCGTAGCCGAAGCGCAGAACGATGTCTCTGGAAAGTATTGGTTTATTTACACCAGGTACGGATACGCTTTTGTAGGGATTACCCAGGCCATAGTCGCCCAGGTAATTGCTGACAATCATTTCCGGGCTGGGGTAGTAGATGCCTCCGTCGATAGCATCGTTCCATGCCTGCTCGGCATCGACGATAAGGGCTGGGATGGAGTCGGAGAAACGCTTCATGCCACCATGCTTGGCACCCACTTTCAACTCACGCATCTGGTGCGTTCCATCGGCCAGCAATGCAGCTCCTAGCAGCTTGTCTGCTGTCTCCAGCAGATGCTGCTGGTAATAGTTGTAAGGTTTGACAAAGCGTGGGTAGGGGAAGTCAACGACTACCTTATAGTCGGCAGGGTCCACGCGGAACTTTCTCTTATGACCCTCTGGCAATTCTTCCTCGCTCACCACTGTCTGAATCCAGCTGTATTTCTCCTTCTTCTTCTTCATGTCTTTCGACCACCATTTCGTGGTGTCGGCGGCACTAATGAACAGAAAAGCTTCGCCGTAATAGCCTGGCAGGAGGAAGCGGAAACGCCCATTCTTGGTGTATTGCTCGGCGACGCGTGCTTCCTTGCCGTCTATTGACACTAATTCTGCATGCAGCACCACGTCTTTACGCTTCTTCTTCATGTCGTTTTGACGTTCCTGCTCTGCATCCACCTCATTGTAAACTTCTTCTACCGTCTCCTCCACGGCATTGTTCTCATTGTCTTTGGTGAGGTCTTCGTTTACCTTGCTCTCGTCATAAAGATGGTCAAACATTTTGTATATGTCATCTGGCTTGGAGTCTGCATCTGATTCTTGGTTTGCTGACAGATTGGCATAGGCAAGTGTGGTAGGGTTATTCACGTTGTATATACCGTTAAGATGAGACATCGTTGCATAGTCTTCGGGGATGAAGTCATGGTACTCCCAGCTGGAGGAGTTGTACACGCGACCGCTGATGGTGGGGGTAGCCTCTGCATTCTGTGTAATCTCCCATGTGTTGGGCACAGCCATCTCACGCCAGTTGAAGCGGCGCCATCCTTGTATCATGAGCAGGAGGTCGAGCGCATCACGATGCTCTGGGTCGTCCTTCTCGAAATACCATTGTGGATTGGGGATGAAACCGCGCACCTCAGACGCCAGCAGCATCTCGGTGCGCATGGTGGCGTTGTCGTAGAGCTGGTCTTTGTAGGCCGCATCGCGCACAGACATGCTGATGACTGAGTTGGGCACCGACTGCACGCCCAGGCGAATGTGCTGGTAGGGAGCGAAGCTGAGTGCATGGAGTGGCACGTTCTGAGTGGCTGCTGATATGCTGGGGATGCTGTCGTCCTCATTCGTTCCCAGGAAGGTGACGGCTACGTCGGCCTTTGACTGTGCGGTAGCCGAATCGGGTAATGTGTTGTAGAAGAGTCGGTCGGCCCAGATGCGTCCATCCACATCAAAGATGGTCACCTGGTTGACACCCTCCCGCAAGTCCTTCTTAGTCATGGTGAGGCAAGTTTGCAGCGTGTCTGCCGCGATGCTGTCCATGGCAAGCACCTTGAGCACGTTGCCCTCGTTCATGATGGTGATGCCGAGGCTGTCGCGCTGCATGCCGGCGGTGAAGGCCATGCGGAAGACCCATGTCGTGTCCGTCTGCTCCACGCGCAGCGCAACGCCCTCTTTTTCTGGCTTGGGCAGCTTGGCCTTGGCTTCGTTGCCCTGGCGGTCCACAAAACGGATTGTGCGCTCCATGTCTTTGGTGGGCGTGATGGTAAAGGTGCCGCGATGCTTCTGCCAGCGTAGTGTGTCGGTCATGGCCAATGCCTGCGTCGTGTGGCTCTGTGCCGACGTGCTGTTTTTCCTCGTGGCGGCTTTTAGTTCCTTGGCCGACTGTTTCTTGCGATTCTTGGCCTGCTGCTTGGCACCCTTTGCCTCCTGGCTGCTCGTCTCGTCTCCCAGGTTCAGTATGCCATCGCCTGCCTCCTCTCCGTCTTCCCACAGCACTTCGTATGCCACACGGCAGGGCAGTCCCTCCACCAGGTCGCCTCCCTCGGGGAAGAGTGTCATCTCGAGCGTTGGCTTGTCTGGGTCGTTCTTGAAGTATCGTCGCATGGGGCGTGCCGTCATGTTTTCGTCATAATGCCCTTCCTTCTTCGGTGCGTCATAGACGGGGAACACACGGCTGTATAGTTTCTCATAGTCGCGATAGTGCAGCATCTCCTGCTCCTTGTTCAGATACCAGCCCTTGCTCAGGTCGGAATGCCAATGCTCCTTCAGTCCCCAGTTGAGCTGCCATCGGGTGTAGGCCCTCAGCTCGTAGAATCCTCCGTAGTACTCCTTGCTCAGCGCAAAGCTGCCGTGGCCACGTCCGTCGCGCATCTCTACCAGCTTGCGCTCCATCATGTAACCGTCCTGGTTGTAGAGTTCTACGTAGAGCACGTGGCTTATGTTCGAGGGTTTGTCGTTGTTCGTCTGGCGGGTATAGGCTGCAAACCAGATGGTGTCGCCCAGGAAGTAGCTTGTGTTGTCCATGTGCAGATAGACCTTTTCCTGCGGGATGTTCTGGCTGAAGCGGCTCAGACGGTCTATGAGCTTTTCCATCTTGGTGGTGGGCTGTGCGATGGTGTCCGACACCAGTTCCGACTGGTTCTCCAGTCCTGCCAGTCGCTCCTCCTCCTTGGTGCGCTGCACCACGTTGGCCTGCTTCCAGAGGTCGGCGTCAAAGCCTGCCTCACGGATGCTTTTCAGCATGTCCTCTTTGGTGCGGTTCGCCTTCTTGCCCTTCTGTTTCAGCTTCAGGTCGTCCACGTTGTATAGTAGAGTCTGGTTCGAGAAGTCGCCGCTGTTCATCTTGATGGCGATGTCGCTCACCTCGGTGAACTTCTTGTCGTGGCGGTAGTTGATGTGCAGTTTCAGCTCGATGGGTGCGCTCACAATCTGCATGTCCTTCCTGGCCTGTATCTTCAGGTTCTCCACCTGACCGTCAAAGCGCAGGGGCAGCATCGTCTTGGCATCTACGTAGAGCGTGCCCGTCATGATGGCTTGCTTCGATACCAGCTTGTCGTTCCTCTTGATGTGCAGGCGGTATATCAGGTTCTGACTCTCGTCCACCAGTTCCTCGCCCGTCACTTCGTAGAAGTTCACTATGTCGCTCAGCTTCATTTCCTTGTCGGAACCCGGATTTTTGGATAGCTGTCCGCTCGATATAAGCTTGTAGAGGGTCTCTAAGCCATAGTCGCCGACATTCAGGTTTTTGTTCAGCGGAGTGATGAGCCTCTTCCAGAAGTCCACGCCACGCGTCAGCGGTCCTACTTCCAGGGGGTGGTGAAAGTTCATGCTGGCTATGGACGGTTCCGACAGTCCCTTCTGGGTCAGTCGTCCGTTGATGCCTTTTAGTATGGTTATGTCGCGCAGGTTGCTGGCCGAGTTGGCCTCTACGAAAGCCTCCACCAAATCGCGTGTGCGTAGGGTGGTGGTCATTCGCATGAAGTACTGGCTCTTCTTGCCTTTCTTGCTCTCAAACTCCTTGGACGTCTTCTTGGCCACCTTCAGCAACGTGTTGGGCCAGGCGCGCACCTGCACCTCGCGCATCGAGTGCGTCAGCGGTTTCATCTTGATGGTCTTCGGCAGTTCGAGTGCCTTGACCTGTATTTCCTGGTAGCCCACGCAGGTCAGACGCAGCACGGCTGCCGAGTCAACCTCGATGGTGAAGTCGCCCTCGTAGTTGGTAAGTGTACCATTGTCCTGACTGGCATAGATGGACACGTAAGGAAGCTGCTCGCCTGTCTGTGCGTCAACCACATGGCTTTTTACCGTGATGCTTTGCGCTGCGGCTGCAAGGCAGCAGAATATGGTGATCAGTGAAAAGAGAATCTTTTTCATGCGTATGTATATGCTTTTTGTCATTCGTTGCAAAGTTACAAAATAAAATCCCGAATTCCAAATTTTTTCATGATGGATTTTAGTGATGGTGAAAAAATAAATTGGTACGATTTAACTTCAGATTTTTGAGATGCTTTTGCTTCATGATGAGGGCGCGATGCGCGCAAGGTCGGATGATACGCAAGGTGGCGCATAAGGTGGGAGGTGACATCCTCCACGCATGAGCCTCCACAGAAGTACACGCTCATCAGCGAACGGACTATCTCGCTGAACGGATATCCAATGATACTGCTGCATCTCTGACCCAGTGTGGAGTCGATAATGGGTGGAAGCATGGAGTCAAATTGCTCCATGATTGAAAAAATACCGCCAAAAGGTGTGAGTTTCTCTGATTTTATTTGTACCTTTGCCATGTCTTGTTACGATTTATGCTTGTTTTGAATTGCAACACTAAGATAAGTAAAAAATCTGACATGGCAAAATCATGGGCAACAAAATGTTGCTCAGTACCTTATAAATAATGTTAAATCAAAGTGTTGCGGAATTAAGTTTATGAAGAAAATCCTCTTGACATTCTCGCTTTTTGCCATGACCCTCATGGCAGGCGCTCAGGAGCCTGTGCTGAAGGTTCGCAGTATCTATGACGTGAACCAGGACGACAAGATGACTTTGCAGGACGTACCTGCCCTTGCCAACAAGTTGCTGGGTAAGGCCGAAGACAAAACTGCCGTTGACACGCAGAGTTTGCTTAGCGTACTGAACAACCTTGCAGACCAGTATGCCAATCTTGTGAGCCAGTATGGAAAGATTCTTGCCGAGCTTGCCGACCAAAGAGCCCAGATAGCTACTATTCAACAGAAATTAGGATTGATTCCCGGCACAACGGAGCTTGTCCACGACTATGTAGTGATAGGTGGCAAGAAATGGTCCACCATGAACCTCGGCGCTACCACCGTGGCTGGCAGCTATGCCACTTGTATCGGTGACTTCTATGCCTGGGGTGAGACCACTCCACGCTATACCAGTATCAGCTGGTCGGGCACTTCTGCATCTTTCAGTGGTTGGAAGAGTGGATTCTCAAGCGGCTATAAGACCTACCCCTCATACACCGGTACCACGCTCGATGCTGCCCACGATGCCGTGACAAGCCATGCCGACTGGGGTGAGGGCTGGCGCACGCCTACCCACCAGGACTTCAAGGAGCTCTACGCCGCTTGTGGTGGTACAGGAAGCGACATTTTGGGTACTCTCCCC
>JAZLKL010000107.1:0-3414 GCA_045597585.1 Bacteroidaceae bacterium
GAAAAGACCCATTATGGAATCCTACGAATCGGAAAAGAGCAGGAGAATCGTTTTTGATGACTCACTGCCTAAGTGGAACTATCTTATTAAGTGCTCATAGGTATGAGAAACTTTAGGAAGTTATTTTTTAATCATTACTTAGTTGCCGATTTTCTTGCAAAACGCGTCTTTTTTTATTAACTTTGCAAGCAGAAAACTAATTACCCAATACAATGATAAACGAAGAGCTCAACAAAATGATTATGGCCGCCATGAAGGGCGGTGAGAAGGCCAAGGCCGAAGTGTATCGCGCTATCAAGAGCGAGTTTCTGAAATTCAAGACCGCCAAGGATGCCAAGCCCCTTGACGATGCCGCAGAGATAAGCATACTGCGCAAGATGCACAAGGAGCGCGAGGACGATGCCAGGCTGTTTGCCTCGAACGGTCGTACCGACCTGGCTGAGGCCAACCAGTATGAGGCAAGCGTGCTGGCCGAACTGTTGCCACAGGCTGCCAGCGAGGACGACATCATGAAGCAGATTGAGGCCTTCAAGGCCAGCATCGGCGCTGAGAAGCTGGAGAAGAAGGATATGGGACAATGTGTGAAGTTTGTGAAGGCCGCCCTGCCCACAGCCGATGGCAAGACGGTAAGCACACTCGTCATGAAGGTGATTAATAGTTGATAATTTAACTAAAGTTTCCCACCCTTTGGGTGGCTGAAACTTTGGGAGTTAAAGAAGTTAAAGGAAGTTACCGCTCCTTCGTCGCTTAGGAAGTTAAAGGACGTTAGTTTTGTCTGATGTATTCAAGGAGCATGACATTCGTCCGTTGACTCCCGTTAACTTCATGATAATTAACTCCTGTTAACTCCTCACCAACAAGATGGGAAACTTCAATAATTTAACATCAATACGGAAAAAATAAATATGAAAAAAATATTATCGCTCATACTTCTCTCTTGCTCTTTGGGTTCCGCCTGGGCACAGGATGCCACGGTGAGCAGTCCTGACGGTCGCATGAAGGTGGACTTCAACCTGCGTGACGGTCGTCCCACCTATTGCGTGAGCTACGATGGCAAGGCTGCCATACTTGAGTCACCCCTCGGCTTCGTGGCCAACACGGGCGACTTCTCGCAGAACCTGAAGATGACATCGGCCCATGTGGCAGACAAGCCCATGGCCATAAACTATACGCTGGAACGCTCCAAGTACTCGAAGGTGGAGAAGGAAGCCAGCGTGATGATCGTTGACCTGGAAGGCGGACTGGCCTACCGTGGCGGTTTCCGTCGCATCACCAATGGCGCAGCCAACGACCCAGGCTCGTTTGAGGCCAATGCAGGCAATAACATAGACCCCAGCATCAAGCTGACCTATTCCATCGAGTTCCGTGTGGAGAACAACGACGTGGCCATCCGCTACAACATAGGCAACCAGAAGAGCCGTGCCAACGAGAAGACCTTCAGCATACGCATCATGGACGAGAAGACAGGCTTCTGTATGCCCGGCGGAACCACCACCTTCCTCACCCCACAGAGCCATGCCATGATAGGCTGGAAGGGTACCAAGCCCAGCTATGAGGAGGGCTACGGATATGACGAGCCTATGGAGAAGAAGAGCCAGTACGGCCACGGATACACCTTCCCCTGCCTGTTCAAGGCACCTGTTGCCTCGGCGCAGACGGAGACCTCGAAGGCGAAAGGGGCAAAGGCCAAGGAGGCATCTTCGGATGCTGGCAAGGCCTTGTGGATTCTCATCTCAGAGACGGACGTGGACAGTCGCTACTGCGGCTCACGCCTTTCGGATGCCATCGCGGTGAACGGGGCATCCGGACAATCCAGTCCTTCCTACCTGTACAAACTGGAGTTCCCCATGGCCGAGGAGAATGGCGGCAACGGTACCATAGAGCCTGCCATGAGTCTGCCCAACAGTACACCCTGGCGTACCATCACCATCGGCAGCACCCTCAAGCCCATTGTGGAGACCACCATACCCTGGGACTTCGTGGAGCCCCGCTACACCACACAGCATAGCTACAAGTTCGGCAAGGGCACCTGGAGCTGGATTGTATGGCAGGACAACAGCATCAACGTGGAGAACCAGAAGGAGTATATAGAACTCTCGAAGGAGATGGGCTTCCAGTATGTGCTCATCGACAACTGGTGGGACAACAACATCGGTCGCAAGAAGATGGAAGACCTCATCAAGTATGCTCACACGAAGGGCGTTGACGTGTTCCTGTGGTACTCGTCGAGCGGCTACTGGAACGACATCGAGCAGGGACCCATCAACATCATGTCGAACCGCATCAAGCGCAAGGCAGAGATGCGATGGATGAAGGAACAGGGCGTGAAGGGCATCAAGGTGGATTTCTTCGGAGGCGACAAGCAGGAGACGATGCGCCACTATGAGGACATACTGAGCGATGCCGACGATTGCGGACTGATGGTCATCTTCCACGGCTGCACCATCCCACGCGGATGGGAGCGCATGTACCCCAACTACGTGGGTAGCGAGGCTGTGCTGGCCAGTGAGAACATCTACTTTACCCAGAGTGCTGCCGACAAGGAGGCAAAGGATGCTGCCACGCATCCCTTCATCCGCAACGCCATAGGCTGCATGGAGTTTGGCGGTTGCTTCATGAACCGCCACATACATAAGGGCAACAAGGGTGGCAATACCCGTCGCACCACCGACGTGCATGAGTTGGCTACCTGCGTACTGTTCCAGAACCCCATACAGAACTTTGCCATCACACCCGAGAACCTGGGCGACAACGCTCCACAGGGCAAGGGCGATGCCTCGCGTGGCAAGAAGGGCGGTACGTTCGACAACATCATTACCGACTATAACATGGAGGGTGCGCCTGCGCCTGCGCTGTGTATGGACTTCCTCAAGCAGGTTCCCACGACCTGGGAGGAGACACGCTTCATAGACGGCTATCCTGGCAAGTTTGCGGTACTGGCACGCCGTCATGCCCAGACCTGGTATGTGGCTGGCAACAACGCTACGGGCAAGGAACTGAAGATCACCCTCAGCGCTGAGCAGCTGAAGGAGATGGGCATTGCCAAGGGCGACCAGTTGCTGGTGTATAGTGATAACCTGAAGAACCGTGAGCCCCAGATGGAAGAAGTAAGCTGCAATGGCAAGGCTCTCAGCATCACCATGGCCGACCAAGGCGGTTTCGTCATTGTGAAGAAGTAGCCCCCCTAACCCCCGAGGGGGTATTCAGTGATAACCAATAATCTGAAAGTAGAGCTTGCGAAACCAGAGTCAAATATATTAAATCAAAATAACCAAAACAATGGTTTGGTAAAAATGAAAACATAAACTAAGCGGCATTCAGCTCAAAGTCAAGCAATCCCTGGGAGATCTGCTGAATTATTCTCGGGTTCGCCCTGAGTGCAGACCTTGAAATAATTCTTTTGACCAGATACTG
>JAZLKL010000108.1:0-7389 GCA_045597585.1 Bacteroidaceae bacterium
TTAAGCCGTCCATTTCTCGTTTTTGGTTTAATTTTGGTTTATTATTTTTTACAAAATATTGCTTATATTCCAATAATTTATATAATTTTGGGGCGAAAACGAAATTAAAACCACGAATCCACTTCATCCTATTTATACTGATCATTATGCGTATATCACTTATCATCTTGTTGTGCTTCCTGTCATTTGCCGTCGAAGCAAAAGAGCAGGTTTGGGACTGCATTTACCAATCTGGTTACAAACAATTCTCTGTTGTGGATGTTGAAAGAAGCGATACCGCAACAATAATATCACTACGGTGCAAAATGAGACCCGGTGACCCTATATTGTTGCCAAACAAAAAAATGTATCTTGATGACGAGCTTCACAATAGGTATAAACTGAGATATGCAGTCAATATAGTACCCGGCGACACCGTATGGTGTCCATATTCAGGCGAGTATGACTTTTCATTGGTCTTCGACCCGTTGCCAAAGAGGGTCAAGATCTTTGACCTGAGAGCAGTCAACGCATGGTATTCGGCATTTGACTTCTGGGGCATTCATAAGGACAAACATATTAGCCGGAAGATTAAACACAAGGCCGATGATATACAGTTAGGTGCAGGCGATGTGTGCCACTCCGGGTCAAAAACATGCGTGGTAAAAGGACGCATCAAAAACTACGACAGTTCGGGTGAGCAGGAAGTCATGTCTCTGGAGGTAAGAACAAGCAGTGATAACGGCAAACAGGAGAACAGATTAATCCGCCTGAAGGAGAACATTAGTGATGATGGATACTTTAACTTTGTTGCCCCCGTAGAAAACAAATGCTGGACTTACATAGAGGGAAGGAATACAAAGACCCCGGTCCTTCTCATCCCTGGCGATACCATCATGCTTACGATCGAGAATTACCAGGAGATTGATATGCATGCCACATACAGCAGTCTCAACGGCAACAACACGATGGCAAACCTTATGATGGCCGATCCCAAATGGATGGATTGGGACCTCGCACGCGCCCGTTACGAAGGCGTCCATCCCGCCGAACTTTGGCAGGATATGGAAAAACGGATAAAGGAAACCAACACATTCGCTGACTATCTATCGTGGAAACATCATCTCAGCCAGACAGAGTCACATCTGTTAAGACTTCATATGCATAGTTTTATATATGAGATTAGTATAAGCCGACTGAATACGAATTTCAATGAAGTCTACCTGAATAAAGAAGCCCGTAATCCGCGAGGCAATTCCGAGGACTTTAGCTCACTGCCAGAAGTTGTGAACAGCTATAGTTTCTTGAAAAACATCAACACCGGAGACTATTCCTATTTTGTACTTCCCTATCAATACCTATTACTTCATTTGCCTAATATACTCCCAGTACGATTGGCAAGTACAAAAACATTAGAATCAAGGTTTATGAGTCTGGAAAAGTATCTTGGTCAAGAGTTAGATGAGGAGTGGAGAAAGAGAATAAATTTTTAGATGTTGAGAAGATGAAGACTGGTCAGGCATACTTGTTTATTCGCTCCACCCTATGGCAAGTGGCAGGTGTATAAGGCAACGCACGATGTAGAGCGAGAGGACAGTATCGTTCAGGTTATCAAGCAGAAAGAGATTTAGGTATATTTGCCTGAGATAAAAGACATTTTAGAAGACATTGCAATAAATAAAGAAGATTTATGAGAAAAATTAATCAAATGAGAATGACAGCTGGATTATTGCTGAGTAGTTTTTTATCTATGTGTTATATTGTTACAATGGAAGACACCGTATAACATGTTATGGTGAGTGATACTATTGTTTCTAATACAAACACCATTGTGGAAGTTCCCTGTACTGTTATACCTCCAACTGACTAAAGAGTAAACATGAGAAAGATCATCGTACTGCTGGTAGCGATTGTGACATGCACAGCCTACGCAGAGAAGAGCAATAAGAAAGGTCGTATAGAGCCGGCAGTGTGCGAATATGCCATTGGTTACGACGGAATGTGTGTAGACAGCATACTGCTGACGGATAGTGCCACCACGCTATATTTTTCCATAATTGGTACGCCAAGCTTGCGTACACGAGTGCCTTGCGACTACTATCTGGAGGACATGAACCGTGAATACTATAAGCTGATTTCCATGAATGGATTGGACGAAGAAAGGTATGGCACCTTCCCACTCAATAGTAAGTTGGAGTTTTCGATGTCTTTTGAGCCGGCAAGAAATGGAGCCGATGTCTTCGATTTGCTCTATAACGATTATTTCATGCGTTGGCGTGGCATATGGGGCATTCATGCCAAGAGTAAGAAACTGAGTATGAAGAAAGTCAAGGGCACTATAGCCTATCCAACGGAGGAGCGTGCCACAATGGTAGGTCCTGTGACGGTAAAAGGCCATTTCAAAGAAGCTGCAAAGGACATGTGCCCAGACTCTGTGAGAGTACAATATGTATTGTTGCATGAAATCGATGGGGAAAGACAGAATTTAGAGTGGATTATGGTGGATGAAGATGGCAATTTTGAGACATCATTCATGGTGGGAGGCATGGCTTGGGTATATTTGAGGACTCCAGACCGTAGTGTACCCATGATGCTCTACGCTGATGATACCATCACGGTGGAGATAGATAATAGTAACAAGCAGCATTGGCTGATAAGCTACAGTAGCTTGGCTGGCAACGATGTGTTCCAGCATTTGATGGATGCCGATCCTTTGATGACACTTTCCTTGTACCTGGAGGAGAGATGGAATGAGTTGGCAATACTTGACCAACTGGCAGCTTCAGCAGATAAAGCACGCCGCGGGATAAAGCCCCTCATAGCCTATCTAAGCTACAAGTACCATTTGTCTGCAACGGAGCATCATCTTCTTGACATATATCTCAATACGCTTATTGACTCCTATCAAGCCAACCGAACATATAGTACGGTAGCAGCTCAAAATTATTTGCTTGACATGGAAGGTTACTATGATGGCGAAGAGATAGAATACCCTCATATGGACATCTTGCCGCAGCTCTTTTGTTTCCTGCAGAAGGTAGATGTGAACGACTATTTCTATTTTGCCCTCCCAGAGCACCAGATGAGAACTATCATCGCGACCCTTCCATTCGTCACTTATATCCGCTTTAATTGTGATGATGATACCATCCTAAAGCTTGTAAGTCGGTACTTTGGTAAGCCTGTTGGTTCTAGTTGGCTTCAGGAACTTCGTCATCGTTTCTATTACAGAAAGCCTAAATAAGGAATGGCGATATAGAAGAGATAGATTCGATAAAAGATACCTCCAGTCGTAGTAAATGTTAATTGATAAGGATATGAAGAATAATACCGTGATAAAAATCATGTTGCTTGTAGTGAATCTCTTGCTGTGTTGTTGCGTGGGAGAGCTTACTCACGACGACTATCTGGAGCAGGCATTGGAACTGGCAGGTGACAACAGGGCAGAACTGGAGGCTGTACTTGATCACTACAAGGATGAGCCGGAGAAACTGCGCGCGGCACGGTACCTTATAGAGAACATGCCCGGCCACTATTCCTATCGCCCGGGGAGCCGGATAGAGGAGTACTACGCCCTTGGCAAGAATATTCTTACCTCCAGCCTTTCACCCAAGGAACAAAACGATTCATTGCTGAAGCTCTACCAGGAGCGGTTTGTAGGGGTCCTCAACGATACCGTGCAGGACATACGCATCATCAAGGCCGACTATCTCATCCAGAACATTGATTCTGCCTTCCTCCTCTGGAAGGATGGGCTTTGGCTCCAGCATCTCGACTTCGACCAGTTCTGCGAGTATGTGCTTCCCTACAAGTGCTACGAACTGCAGTCGCTTGACCACTGGCGCGACACTCTCCGCTCCTGCTTCGGTGATGTGATGACGAACTGGATACCCAACGACGAGAGCTATGCCTCGCCCTACAATGCTGCCTGCGTGCTTCGTGAACGCATAGCTCGCGATGTTCATCCGTTTGGCATCTATTCCGCCACAGCCCCTCCTTTCGGCAATGCGGAGACTATGCACCGTATCACCTTTGGCACCTGCACGGACTATGTCCGCCTGGGCATCTGCACCATGCGTGCTATAGGTATCCCTGCATCATACGACTATACCCCACAATGGGGACGCTATCGTGCAGGTCACGACTGGTATGCCATCCTCAACGACAAGGGGGAGCGTATTACTTCCGAATGGGACATCACAACCAATCCCGGCGGTGTGTTCTTTCCCTACCAGCGCATTCCCAAGGTTTATCGTTATACCTATGCCATCAACCGTGAAACAGAGCGATATCTGCGCGAGGCCACATTCCCCCAGCGGTTCAGCCAATTTCAGAAAGATGTTACTGACGAATATTATGCCACGACAGATCTTGCCATTCCTGTTACATTCAGCGAGAAGCGTATAAATGACAAATATGTCTATCTGGCAGTCTTCAATGGGGTGTTTTCTGACTGGAATATCCTATCCTACGGAAAGCTGGAAAAGAATTATACTTGTGAAGACGGTAAGAGAAAGGACGTAGGACTCTTCCCCAAGACAGGCAGAAACGTGCTTTACATTATGATGCAGGTAGATGATGAAGGTATGTTCCCCTTATCCTTACCGTTCATCCTGCACAGCAACGGAGAGGTGGAGTATGTGGAGGCTGATATAGACAACATGCGTAGTGTTACCCTTCGGCGGAAGTACCATTCTACATGGAATGTCGTTGACATGCAGCGTCGTGTGCTGGGTGGGCAGATACAAGCATCTGCCGATGTAGGCTTCAACCATGTAGATACACTCTACACCATATCAGACCTTACCTATCCCGACCGTATCCCTCTCAGTAGCAGCGGCAAGGCATACCGCTACTGGCGCTATCTCTCTGCCGACGGCACATACGGAAGCATTGCCGAACTGGCATTCTTTGCTGACAGCATGCAGGTGAAGGGCAACCCCATCTGTCGTGCTGGCGACCCTGCTCCTGCCTTCGATGGCGACTATCTTACGAACTACGAGACGGGCGATGCCAACGGTAACTGGGTGGGTATGGACATCGGCAGACCAACGGCAGTCACCCATGCCCGTATCATCCCTCGCGGTGATGACAACTATGTGCGTGTGGGGGATATGTATGAGTTCCTGTATTGGGACAACTCGAAATGGGTATCCTTGGGCACTACCATGGCTGAGGACAACAAGCTCATCTACGACTCTATCCCCCGTGGTGCCCTGATGTGGCTCCGCGACCTTACCCGTGGCATGGTCGAGCGATGCTTCCTGATCCGCAAGGATGATAACATCGTGGTGTGGTGGTAATATGAGATTTAAAGAATACTGATAATCTATTCAATAACTTAAAAACAGTATTATTATGAATCTTAAAAAAGTAACTATTCGCATTGTATTCACACTTCTGGCAGTGATTGCACTTGGTAGTATGATTGCAAGTTGTAGTAATGAAGAGTTTGAAGGACCTAGGAAGACACTGGCGAGAAGAGATTTGCAGAATGATGTTGAAAACAGTGTATATATGCAACCTGATATGCGTGAAATCAATATACCTCTTAATGAAATAGGAGGTCATCTTCCTGTAAGAATCCACTGGCCATTCGGAAAGATTTTTCCCACCTTTGAAGTGAATATGGTGACTGTTGCAGAATTCCGTTCGGCATTTTGGAATCGATCAAAAACTTATCCATACATCTTAGATTCGAACGGAGACACTATACAAGGTCCGCTTACCATTGAAGATGTAAACATGAGAGAACCTGACGCCTATTGGCTTCCACAGACACTTAGTGCAGACATGCATTCTATTCATGTTGGCTTTGATGTGAACTATACACTAAAATTAAAGATTACTAGAAATGATTGTGTTAGGTGGGGTGACACGGATGAATATCAATACACAAATATTCAAAGTCAAATAAGCGGATTGCGTATAACCGACAACCCCAATAATTAACAAGCAAGATGAGAAGACTATTTTTCCTATTGGCATTAGCCATTTTTCATCCCGCATTGCAGGTAAAAGCAAAGGGTGACTCTGTACATGTGCTGTATCAGGCAGGATATAAGCATCTGGCTATTACAAGCTATGAGACAAATGATACTGCTACCGTTGTCAACATAAGATGCACCCTTTCTCCCGGAGAAGAATTCAGTTTGCCCGACAAACCGCTGTACTTGGACGATGAGCAACATAGAGGATACCGGCTGTTGGCTACAGAGGGAATAACCTTCGAGGGAAAGGGGAGGTGCCCGTTTACAGGTATCTTAGATTTCAAGCTGATGTTCGAACCCTTGGCCGGCGATGTTGAGATATTTGACCTCAAGGTTGCAGGGCAGTCGTATTCGTGGTTTGGTTTCTGGGGCATTCACCAAAGCCCAAAGACGCTCAATAAGATCAAGCCTGCAAAAGAGCGCAGGATTGAACATGATGAAGCCTACATCGGCGAGGGGGGCACAACAATAGTCGGAAGGATAGAGGGATACACTCCCCAAGCAACTCCCACAACGCTTCTGCTGAGCATCTGTAATCATCTGGACAGGTATGATCATATCAGCTCAAAGATATCGGAAGACGGAACTTTCCTGATGGAGGTCCCGGTAAAACGGTTGCGCTGGGAACAAATAGAAGGGCTTGGCGCTCCCATTCCCGTCATGCTTGTACCGTCAGATACGCTTTATGTGGATGTGAAGTGCCGGAAAGGACTGGATGCATATATAGAGTACCGTAGCGCAAAGGGATATGATGTGTCGCCCAATCTCATGCATGCGGACATATCTTTCCTTCCGATTGACTTGTTCTTTGGTATCCGAAAGCAGAAATATCGTCCTGCGGAATTTAACGAAGAAGTAAGGAGCGAGATGAAAAGAGTCGAGATGCTAAGCCACTACCTCTCCTGGAAATTTGCGCTATCCTCCCGTGAAGCTCGTCTGCTACACGCAAATATGCAGAATGCAATTGCGGAAGTCGGTATCGACTGCATATCAATGGCAGTACGCGAGGGATGCTTCATCAGTGGGAAAGCCTACTCAACCAGTCAGGTTAGAGAAAAAGTTCTATCTCAGGATGTGATTGATGCGTATCAGTTCCTGGATTTTATAGACACTAACGACTATTCATATTTTATACTCTATCAATCCCTGTTCGCTAATCTGAAGAAATTCCACGACATTACAGAGTGCTATCCAGGCGAAATGATAGAGGCATATATCAAGCAGAAGCTGAACGAAAACTGGAAGAAAGAGTTAGGCTACTAATAACAAACATATACGAATGAAGGAAATAACACACCTTATCCCACCCTCTACGACCTTCAGGGTCGCAAGGTCGGCACCCACTCTCGCAAGGGTCTCTACATCAAGGATGGCAGGAAGGTGGTGAAATAAGTAGGGAGAGACAAAAAAAATCGCGAGG
>JAZLKL010000109.1:0-6659 GCA_045597585.1 Bacteroidaceae bacterium
TTTTTATGGTAACAACTCATCATTTTGGCTGTTTTTGTTTCATTCATCGGTTACGATGCCCGCATCGCGCCCTCTTCATGAAGCAAAAGCATCTCAAAAATCTGAGGTTAAATCGTACCAATTTATTTTTTCACCATCACTAAACTCCCAAAGTTCAGCCACCCAAAAGGTGGAAAACAAAAATTACTTAACCTTCTCAGATGCCAAGCTTCTTGCGGAGTTGGGTGGGAAGTGCATCCTTGTGCAACATGACGTAGATAGTCTTGCCACGCACGTAGCTCTCAGACATGTTGAGGTAGCCTCCCATGTCGTTGTTGCCCTCGCCCCACGAGTTCTTGGTGACGTAATACTTTGTTCCGTTCTGGTCAGTCACGATGCCGGTAATGTGCATGAGGTGATCGTCGGTGGTGACAAAATGCTCATAGCCTAACTGTCGCAGCTCCTGCGTGACGTGTATCTCAGGACAGGGTGCCTTGAACTTGTAGGCTTCCTCCTGACGCTGCTGAGGCGTGAGATTCTCCCAGCGGGCACGGTCGGTGCCAGAGAGGTCGTCAACCTTCTGCGTCTCAGGGATGATGGCTACGCCATTGCTATGAGAGAAGCCTCTCTCGCTGACATCGCCATCCCAGCATACGGTATAACCCTTGTTGAGGGCATGGTCAATCACCTCCATCATCTCGTCCAGGGGCACGTTATACTGAAGGGCATGCTCCCAGTTGTCGGGAACCTCGAGCGAGAAGGGTTGATAGAAGGGTTTGTGACTGAAGCTGGTAATCTCGACATAGTCGTCCATATTAAGTCCAAGGCTGGAGGCAAAGCTCTGTGGAGTGTACGTCTTGCCCTGGTAGGTGAACGACTGGGGCAAGGTGCCGAGGTAGGTGTCGAAGACATTGTTGAGTATTTTATAGTACTCGGACGAACGGTGCTTATCGTTCATCGCCACATCAGCGATGGCCTTGACAAACATAGCCATCTCATGATGGTTGTGACGCTCAGAGGCGTAGTTGATGCCATGATACACCTCCTCGGGCACAATACCTACCTGGCGGTAGGCATTCATCCAGGTGTGCGAGAGGCTACCCTCGCCCATGTTGCCGTTGCCACGACGCAGGAAGTTGTCATCTGCCTGGTTGATGTACTTCTGTCGCACTATGAACATCTCTGAGAGGTCGTGCTCACCCTTGCCCATACGGAGCAGTTCGGCCTCCATGAACGAGGTGGTGGCAAAGCACCAGCAGGTTCCGGTAGAGGCTTGATCCTTAACCGAGGTAACGGGAATCGACTTGACGGTGCGGAACTGATAGCCATCATCCTTTGCAGCCATGTGGCCGGCTCCTAAAAAGAGGAGAGCCGATATGAGTATCTTCTTCATCTGTTTTTTATTTTGTGCAAAAATACAAATTATTCGCTAAAGACACAAGCAAAAGCCAACAAAAAACACAGACATCCCTTCACAAAAAGCATTGCGAAGGGATGACAAACGGATTGCGAAGGGATGACGAATCCGTAATGTAAAGAAACATTTTACCAGAGGCCAATGTCGCAGGCAGTTGTTTTTACTCCTCCCCCTCCACTTTACAGGGAACAAAATGCATGTCTTTCTCGGCCTTCTCCTTAGGGAAGGCGAAATAGGTGCAAGTGGCTTCGGTACAGACATTTCCGGCTGAATCAGAGAGTGTAGCGTCGATGATGACGATGTTACGCTTCTGCTCACGGATATGAGCACGCACCACCACCTCGGCATCTTCTGTTGAGACAGGACGCTTATAGCGCGTCTCCATCTTCGAGGTCACACCTGCCGTCTGCAACTTACGGGTAACCACCCAGCCACACACCTCGTCGAGCAGCAAGGCCTGGATGCCGCCATGAAGCGTGTTCAGCCACCCCTGATAGGGGGCAGAGGGTTTCCATCGCGTAACAACATCTTCACCATCCTCGTAGAAACAAAGATGAAGCCCGAAGGGGTTGTCGGGCGAACAACCAAAACAGTTGTAGCCCTCCAACCCCTGCCATGGGTTTATGATTCTCTTTAAGTCCATAATTTCAAGCAAACCTCTACTTTGCCATCTTGTAGATGTTGACCATATCGTCGCGCTTCAACTCCATGAGGCCGCCGATAGTGCTGGTTCCACCATTGCTGCACTTGTCGGCCATCTCCTCAATCTCAGCATCGGTGATGTCACGGCCAATGAGATCGTGGATGTTGGTAGGCATGCCAATGCTCTGGAAGAATGCCTCCATGGCTTGAATACCTGCCTCGGCCAACTCCTCGGTGGTTTGCGACATGAGGGGTACACCCATCACATTCACGGCAAAACGGGCAAAGCGGTTCATGTTCTCGCCACGGGTGTAGCGTGCCCAACTGCCCCACAAAGCTGCCAAGCCGGCACCATGACTCACGTCGAACATACCCGAGAGTTCGTGCTCCAGGTTGTGAGTGGCCCAGTCGCCCGTAGTACCGCAACCGGTAAGGTCGTTGTGTGCCAAACTGCCTGCCCACATAATCTGTGCGCGACTGTCATAGTCGTTGGGGTTCTTCATCACCTTGTGAGCCTCTACCATGATGGTGCGCAGAAGGGCCTCTGCGATGCTGTCGGTCACCTCCATATCATCGTCCACCGAGAAGTAGCGCTCAAACGTGTGCATCATCATGTCGGTCACACCACAAGCCGTCTGCCAGGCAGGAAGGGTGCAGGTGTACTCGGGATTCATGATGGCAAACTTGCAACGGAACTCGTCCACGCAGTAGTCCTTCTTGAGCCAGCCTTCCTCGTTGGTGATGACAGAGCCGTCGCTCATCTCGCTACCGGCAGCGGGGATGGTGAGGATGCAACCGATGGGCATGTATTGGGTGGCATGGGCTTTCTTGAGATAAAGATCCCACACATCGCCCTCAAAATAGCGACCCGAACTGATGGCCTTGCAGGAGTCGATAACCGAACCGCCACCTACGGCCAGCAGAAAGTCGATGCCCTCCTGCTTGCAAAGCTCTATGCCCTCACGAACCTTGCTGACACGTGGATTGGGTACTACTCCACCCAACTTGACATAAGCGATGCCTGCATCCTGAAGAGACTTCTCAACCTTGCCCAGCAAGCCCGACTTCTCGGCACTCTGGCCACCATAATGCAATAACACTTTGGTTCCGCCAAACTCCTTGACGAGGTCAGCTACTTTGTCTTCGGTACTCTTACCAAACAACACTTTCGTGGGTGCGTAATACTTAAAGTTTTTCATAATTAATTCTTTTATTACGATTTAGTTAAGGTGGGTTCTTTACTTCCCCCACCGACAGAATGTTTAACACTAATGGGTGGATTCAGCCACAAAGATACATTTTTTTATCTTAACGCCCAAGTTTTGCCCCATGATTTGTGAAAAAAAACGTTTGGCATGACTCACACAGAACAAATAACCATAAAAGGATGCTGAAAAGCAGACATAAGGACGGCTATACAAAAGTTTTTCTGCAAAAAGGAAAATATTTCAAGATAATTGTGTAATTTTGCAAAGCACATCGTGAAGCAAAAAAATACTAATCATATTAAAACCCAATTACTATGGAAAAGATCAAAGTAGGAATTATCGGTGCAGGATGGATTGCCCACAAGATGGCACAAGCCCTGGCTCCCTTGCACAACGCTGAAGTAATAGCCATCGCCTCGCGCTCTGAAGAGAAGGCGAGGGAGTTTGCCAGCACCTATGGCATAGCCAAGGCCTATGGCAGCTACGACGAAATGGTAAGCGATGCTGAGGTGGACCTGGTGTACATTGCCACCCCACACTCGCACCACTATGCCCATGCCCGACTGGCACTTGAGCACGACAAAGCCGTACTGGTGGAGAAGGCTTTCACAGCCAATGCACGCGAGGCAGAGGAACTGCTCAACATGGCCAAAGAACGTGGCCTCTTCATCACCGAAGCCATCTGGACGCGCTACATGCCCCTGTCGCACAAGGTCAAGGAACTTATGGAAAGTGGCATCATAGGCGAGCCACGCATACTCACCGCCACCCTGTGCTACATGATGGAGAACAAGGAGCGCATCGTGCGACCCGACCTTTGCGGAGGTGCCTTGCTCGACCTAGGCGTGTATGTACTGAACTTTGCCCGTATGTATTTCGGTACCGACATCACACGCACCATCACCAACTGCCACCTGGGTCCTACAGGCATGGACATGATGGAGAGCATCTCGCTGAGCTATGCCGACGGCAAGATGGCTAACCTGCAGTCAGGATGCCTCACGCTGAACGACCGTCAGGGCATCATCTGCGGTACCGACGGATACATCAGGGTGGACAATGTGAACTGTCCCGAACTCATCGAGGTGTGGAGAAACTACGAACTGGTGGAGCGCATAGAGCGTCCGGCCGACATGGTAAACGGCTACGAATACCAGGTGCTGGAGTGCAAGCGTTGCCTGGAGGAAGGCTTGAAGGAGTCGCCTATGATGCCTCACCACGAAACGCTGGCCATCATGCAACAGATGGATGCCCTGCGAAAGGAATGGGGTGTGAAATACCCGATGGACTAAAGTATAGTTCATAGTGCATAGTTGACATAAACTCAAGCACATAGTTCGTAGCTATTTTTGAGTTCAAAGTTTTCAACTCAGTTCTTACCGCCAACCCGCACACCGCTGGGTTGGCGTTTTTTATGGCATCCTCATCAAGTCCTCGATGGTGACGACATTCTGCACCACAGACGAGTATTCGTTCGGCCGCAGACCATAGGTGGTGACCAGGATGGGGTGGATGGCGTGGTGGATACCGCAGGTCTCCCTGAAGATACGGATGCGGCGCTGCAGGTCCTCTGCATCCTTCTTCTTGAAGATGTACTGGTCGTCGTAATATTTCATCTCACAGATGTTCACCACCTTGTCGCGCCTCTTGATGATGAGGTCAATCTGCGCCTGCTCCTCGGCTCCCTTCGGGGTCTGCCATGCATAGACCTCAGTCTGGATGCCCGCTATCTGCAACTTGCGTTCTATCTGGCTGTGGTGCAGTAGACAAAGCTGTTCGAAGGCCAGTCCGCTCCAAGTCCGATGGCGCGCGCTGTCGAGTTGGTGTATCCACACTTCCTTGTCCGACTTTGCCACCTTGCGGATGAAGCGCAGATGGAACAAGGTGAAGGGGTCGACGAGCTGGTAAAGGCTGTGCTTCACCAGTTTCCCGTAGCTGTTGTATCGGCGTATGATGTCACACCGATCGAGGTTGTCAAGCACCTCCTTCAGATGACCATTGTCCTGCATGCCTGTGATGGCAACAATCTCCTCCTTCGTCAGTCCCTTGTTCTTCATTCCCAATGCCTCCACCACGCTGAGATAGGGGGCTGGCGAATTGTACAGCGAGGCATACAGCTCCTCATACTCGCCCTCCAGCCTGCCGTTCTTGCGGAAGAACATCTCATCGACATTCTGCGCAAGACTGCGTCCACGCTGTATCTGCTTGAGGTAGAAGGGTATGCCACCCATTATCATGTAGCACTCGGCCACCTCATTGTCACCCATCACAACGCCACGACGATGGAGGTACTGACGCGTTTCGGCCAGAGTGAAGGGGTGGATGTAGATGCGGTGGTCTGCCCTGTTGTGCAGACCGCCATGGTTCTTGAGTATCTTCTTCGTGATCCATGAGGTGGCACTGCCGCAGACGATGAACACAAGATTCCGTTGCGTGCAGGCCCAGTCGTTCCAGAAATTCTCGAGAGCAGGTACCAGGTTGCTGCCGCGTGTGTCCATCCATGGCAGTTCGTCGATGAACACCACCTGTTTGCCATCCGTCTTCTTCTGTTCGAGCAGTACGCGCAAGGCGCGGAAAGCCTCGTACCACGTCGTGGGTGTAGGGAATGTCTCACCACCGGAATAGCGGTTCAAGCTGGCCGCAAAGTTCTGCAACTGGTCTGCCTTGCCTTTCTTGGAGATACCTGTGCACTTGAACGCGTACTTGTCAGCAAAAAAGTTGTTGACAAGAAAGGTCTTGCCCACACGCCGACGACCATACACCACCACAAAGGCCGCCTCTTCGTAAGAGAGTATCTGACGCATTTCCGTCATCTCCCTCTCTCTGCCTATAATCTTCTCTACACTATCCATGTATAATTCCTTTTCCACGCTGCAAATGTAGCAAATCCTCTTGGTTTGCGCAAGGAATTGATACTACTTTAGGGCGAAATCGCGTATTTTTTGCCACTTTTCGCCCATTTCGTTCGTGACTTTAGGGCGAAATCTCATGTTTTTGCCCACTTTTCGCCCGAAATCGTGCCGTTTTCACGTTGTAGGACACGGAGGACAACCGTATTATGAACTGAGAAACAACTATGAACTATGAACTACGAATTATGAACTAAAGTTTCCCACCCCTTTGGGCTGCTGAAACTTAGGAAGTTAAAAGGAGTTAAAGGAAGTTATCGCTCCGCCGTCGCTTAGGAAGTTAAAGGACTTTTGACAGCGGTCAAAAGTAATACGTTTGCTATATGCATTCAAGGAGCAGGACATTCGTCCTTTAAATTCTTTAACTTCATTAACTTCCTAATAACTTCCTTAAGATGGGAAACTCTTACCTTTGCACTCGATTATAGATATTGTTCTAAATGTAAGATATTAAAGTCAGTCATTTAGTTGCAATAGCGGTTATAATTTTGTAGTTTTGCTAGA
>JAZLKL010000110.1:0-16725 GCA_045597585.1 Bacteroidaceae bacterium
AGAAGAGGGTCTTGCCGAAGGCCTACAGAAAGGCATTCTCTCAACCGCTCTGAAGTTGAAACAGATGGGAATGACTTCGCAAATGATTTCTGAGGCTACAGGTTTGAGCGAAGAAGAGATTGCCGCTTTGTGATGTCGTGACGAAGTGCAAGCTTGAGAAAACATTAGGGGACAGGTCGTTTGTACAGTAATGTGCTAATTCTTTTTTCCATTTTTTCTTGTTTGTTTTCTGATTTTTTTGTATTTTTGTCGCAAGTATTAACATAAGGGATAGAAAAACTAAGAAAATGAATATGCTAGTGTGCGCAAAATATACTGTGAATCATTGTATTACGATGGTTGGAAAGCCTAACCATTACGTAGTTTCCCTGCGCATGTCTTCCAGCAGTTTCCTTTTTATGTAAGTATAGAAATAGAGTGTTCGTCTCAGCGGGTGTTCGCTATGGCGAGTTGCTTTTGTTTTTAGCGAATGTACCGCTTGCCTTATTTAATTCACAAACAATACAAATCTTAAAAAATGCCAGTTATGAAAAAATTATTTCTAACGATTTCCCTGTTCGCCATGACTCTTATGGCAGCAGCTCAGGAGCCTGCGTTGAAGGCTCGCAGTATCTATGATGTGAATCAGGACGACAATGTTACTGTAGCTGATGTTCCATCGCTGGTGCGCAGGTTGTCTGGTAGCGCAGAAGACAAAACCGCTGTTGATACGCAGAGCCTGCTCAAGGTGCTGGGTACGCTTACAGAGAGCATCAACTCCCTGAAAGCGCAGATAGCCACCATTCAGCAGAAGCTGGGCTTGGAACCAGGTACAGAAAACCTGTCGCATGACTATGTAGACCTGGGACTTCCCGGTGGCGTGAAGTGGGCTACCTGCAACGTAGGTGCAGAAAAACCCGAGGATGCAGGGTTGTTCTTTGCCTGGGGCGAGGTGGATGGCTTCAACCCTGATGATGCAGAAAATACACGCTCCTATAACTGGGCCTCTTATAAATGGATGGCTGCAGGACAGTCAAACCAGTCGTATTGCACAAAGTACACCTGCAAGGATGGTAAGACTACGTGCTCATGGTATAGCAAGGGAAGCTATGTGGGTAGCGTTGTGGAGGGTACAACCTATACCAACCAGACAACCTTGTTGCCAGAGGACGATGCAGCTACCCAGAGTTGGGGAACTGATTGGTGCATACCTACACCACAACAGTTTGCTGACCTTGTTAATGCCGCCTACACCACCACTTCGTACGAGGAGCAGAATGGGGTGATGGGACTCAAGATTACCAGTAAAAGCAACGGCAACAGCATCTTCCTTCCTGCAGTGGGCTACCGTTATAATTCTTCCACTATGCTGAAAGGTACATACGGAGGCTATTGGTCATCCCAAATCAGCACATCGGCTTCCTACAATGCCGTCAGTCTTGCGTTTGGCAAAAGCACACCTGTTGATGCAAAGAACACCGACTATCGCTACTATGGACAGTCAATACGTCCTGTGAAACGATAGTCTTATCGGGCCTTCGCCCCTTATATCGCTTATGAGAAGTGAAAAGTGAGAAATAATGACAAGTCAATTTTATGACTTTTGAGTTGTTTTTATTTCCTCGATGCTCATCCTTCGCTCCAGGTTGGTGAAGAAGTGCGGATGTGTGATGCGCTTCTCCTCGGGGGGTAGTTGCATATAGTCGCCATAGAGCACTTTGAGGTAACCGTCGTAATCGCGTGGGATGGTGACGGTGGTATCCTCAAACGGATATTCGATGACGTCGGTAAACCATTCCGTCTTGAACATCTTGCCTTCCCATTGCGTCACGCATACCGTCTTGGGGCCTTTCCTACCAGTATAGGTCTTCTCAAAGGCAAGAAAGGCATCAAGGTATTTCTGCGGATTGCGTTTCCGAATTTGGTTGAGCACATAGAGACCGCAGGAATGTACGTCAAAATGAAGCATGCGCCCCAAGAACCAACCAAAGGAATAGTGGCTGACGGCGTTGATGTACTTGTCGAAGAAGTAGTGGCTGCGATACTGGCGGGCTGTGATGACTTCGTCCTCCTCGTCGAACTCGTCTAATGGAAAGATGTCGATGAAAGCTCCCAGGATGAAGGGCAGGCGCTCAAACTCCCAGATGGTGCTGTTGCAGTCGGATATCTTGGCAAAGGGCATGTAGTAGCCTTTGTCCTTGACGGACAACACCTCGTAGCCCAGCGGACGCATCTCGTCGCTGAGCGCGATGAGCCGGTTGTAGTCCTCGCGGGGCATATAGATGTCGATGTCATCGTCCCAGGGGATGAAGCCCTTGTGACGAACGGCTCCAAGCACAGTTCCGCCACAGGCGATGTAGCGAAGATGATGCTTGGCGAGAAACTCCTTGGTGAACTTGAACGTGTCGAGGAGCTTTGTCTTGAGTGGATCGTTAGTAGTCATAATAAGATACCCTTTTGTGTGCCCTTCCCCCGAAAAGGAAGGGCACTTTCAATGGGGCCTGAGTGATGTTAGTCAAAATAGTTTAGGAAGAGTTCGGCACACCATAGCTGCCACTTCTGGTTTCCTGTGAGTGTCTGCATGGGAATGTCCTTGCGGAACTCAAGGCGCTTGGGACCTTCCCAATCCTTGAAGATAGCCTCTACGGGACGAGGCATGGGAATCTTGAAGGGAATCTCCAGTTCGGGGTATTTGATGGCGTAGAGTCCACGTACCAGGTATTTGGGCTCTCCGTGGCGTATGCGCTCCATGTCAAGAGGCTCTGCCATGACCAGACGCGCGTAGGGGTCGTAGTAGGGCAACTGTGCCACCCCGAAGGCGTTGAGGTAGCTGCTGCTGCTCTCAATGGAGAAGACCTCGTCCATAAACCGCATATAGTCGATGCCCGTCTCACCTTCGCGGTACTGTTCGTAAAGCTCGGATTGAGCCTCTGCCACAGGGTTTGACAATACCAGCGAAGGCTCAAGGAAGGTGTAGCGCTTGGTGAAGCCTTCGTAATCCCATTGGGGCGTGATGAGCTTGTCCATACCCCCAAAGATGAGGTCGGCACTCTCACCGACAAGAATCATCTGCACTCCATCCTTCTTGGCCTGGATGGCAGCCTTGTATATCTGAGGTTCTATGGAGTGTACGGGTGCCTGTTTGGCGGCCATCACAATGGGAGTGTACTTCTTGTAGTCATCGAAGGTGATCTCGATGAGATGGTGGATGAGGCCGAACTTGGCGCAATATTTCTTGGCTCGCTCAACGTCGTCGTTGAACACACCGGTGGCCGACACGAAGGTGTAGGCATGACTGCCAGGCTTGAGATAGGCAGCCAAGTTGGCGCTGTCCATACCACCCGAGAGCAGGATGCCAATGTTGTCGTGTTGCTGATAGAGGTTGTTGATCTGCTTCTGAATCTCGCGGTCGATGTCCTCAGAAGTGGTTACGGGAATCTTCTCATCCTCCTTGATGGGGGAGTAGTTGTGGTGATGGAATCCGTTGAAGAAATCCATTCCGTCCTTCCATATGTAGCGGAAGGCGATGTATGAACTTAAGCAAAAATCTTTCATTGTCAGTTTATTCTTTGTCTCTTACAGCCGTTAGTGCCTCTGTGATCTTGGTAGAAGACACACCATGGGTGTAGGGGAAGTAGATAATCTTGATGCCGGCATCGGTGAAATCCTTCTCATAGTCTTTCCATTTCTCCGTGCCATACCAGTCGTCGCCTACGAAAAGCACGGTAGCACCCAGCTTCTTGCACATGGTCAGTTTGTCCATGTCGTACTGGGGAACGGCGGCATCCACGCACTTGATGTTGCGGATAATCTCGATGCGGTCGGAAAAGGGAATCATGGCATGCTTCCCCTTGTAAAGCACCAGCTCGTCCACGGTGACGCCCACGATGAGCTTGTCACATAGTGCCTTGGCATTCTTCAGAAGGGTGAGATGCCCGATGTGGAAGAGGTCAAAGACCCCTGCAGTATAACCTATTACCATATTGTTGTTTTTTTGTTTAATCTACATGGTTTATCTTCATTGTTTGCTAATTTTCCGGCAGGGCCGAAAACATACATTAGCCTCTCTTCTTCCTACCACTCAGCCAGTGCACGCGTTCCACGTACGGAACCAGCCAGGAGCAGAAGGCAAAGGTGAGTAGGGTAAGGATGATCCAGTCGTCCCAATAGCCCTTTATGGTGTGCGTGTTGGAGGCTTTTATCATCTTGTAGAGCACAAGCACGGGATAATGCAGCACGAAGAACACCATGGAATGCTGACCGATGTAGCAAAGGGCAGGAATGCGTGGGATGCGTAGGGTGAGGAGCAATCCGGAAAGACCGCAGATGCTGCACATAATCTTGATGAACGTGATGGGGAAACTACCCGTCCAGGTGTTGCTGCTCATGGTGTATTCGCCCCTGTCGATGGCATTGAGTATGCAGAATGCCACTATCATAAGGCATGACAGGATGAGCATCTTGAGGCGTCGGAACCTGGCAATCATCCACCTCCACAACTTGCCAAGGAAGAAGAGGAAGAGACCCCAGAACACGTTGTTCAGACTTAGCCACAGCGGATTGTCGTGCTTGTAAAGCCAGTAACTCACCAAGGGGAAGAAAAGGGTGATGTAATGCAACTTGAGGGGGATGGAACGGGTAGGGGTGACCTTTATCCTCACAGCCGGACATTTGCGAAGGAAGTGCATCGAGATGTATGCCGTGAAGAATGATAGCAGGAACCATGTAGGGGCATTACCCCAGAACTCGCTGGTTTCCCACAAGTGGGAGATGCTCATGTCCTTAACCATCGAATTGTTCTTGGGCAAAATGAGGAGTACGAAGAAAAACCACACCAGGCAACCTATTCCTCCCCACACGAAATAGGGCACCAGGAGCTGCTTGCCTTTTTTCTTGACGAAGTGCCATGAGTTGCCCTCCATCGTCTTGTTGAAGTATCCTGCCTTGAAAAAGAAGAACGACATGAAGTAGAACGACCAATGCATCACCTCCGTCCACACGGCATTCTGCCCCAGGCCGCACATGTTGGTGATGTGCAGCATGATCATTCGAATGATGCATATTCCGCATAGCAAGTCGAATGCGTGATTTCTGGGTTTAAGGGTAGGTTCGTTACTCATCAGTCTTTATGTCGTTTTTCTTTGGGGTTATTTCGTCGGCTACTCCCTCTGGTGTGGGATGTACCGAAGAGCGGAACCGTCCGCTCAGCCAAGGCACCTTCTCCACGTAAGGCACAATCCAGAAGCAGAACACGAAGATGAGCAGGGACAGGATGACAAGGTCGTCCCATTGTCCGCGCAACGAATGCTTGAAGGTGGAACGTATCATCTTGTAGAGGGTAAGCAGAGGATAGTGCGCCACGAAGAACACCATGGAGTGCTGACCGATGTAGTTGATGACGGGTATGCGTGGCATCTTGATGGATAGCAGCAGTCCGGACAAACCACAAATGGCAAGCGTGATCTTGGCTACGATGATGAAGAAGTTACCCTTCCAAAGGTTGCCTCCCATGTCGTACCATTCGGTGGTGAGGGCGTTCATCACGATGAAGCCCACAAGCAAAAAGAGGGAGATGACAATGGCGGTGGATTTCTGAATGTGGTCGAGCACCCAATGCCAGACTCTTCCGAGGAAGAAGAGTGAGATGCCCCAGAATACGTTATTGAGGCTGAGGATGAGCGGATTGTCTTGCAGGAACAGGTAGTAGCTTACAAAAGGGAATCCCAGTACTATCCAATACAGATGCAGTTTCAGCTTACCCAGTCGGAGGGGTGGACACTTGCAGATGAGGTGCATGGCAAGGTAGGCCATGAAGAAACAATATAGAAACCAGCAGGGACCGTTGCCATAGAAGCTGCTTGTCTGCCACAGGTGTTCCAGGGTGATGTGCTTGACCGTGGGACTGTTGGCGTCGAAGAAGAGAAGGGCAAAGCCACAGTACACGATGCTGCCCAGCACACCCCATATTACATAGGGCACCAGCAACTGCTTACTTTTTTTCTTGAGGAAGTCTGCTGTATTGCCTTGTACGGTCTTGTTGAAATATCCGGCCTTGAAGAAGAAAAATGACATGAAAAAGAAGGTCCAATGCAGCAATTCGGGCCAAAAGCCAGCGTGATGGAGCTGGCATGTCTCCATGGCATGGCGCATCATCATGCGGATGATGCAGACGCCACACAGAAAATCAAAGGCGTGATTGCGGAATTTTTCTTCTATTGCCATAAAAATCGTTGTTCGGAAGGTTCAAAACCTGACAGCATAGCTGTCCTTGCTGGTTTCTTGCCTTGTTTCCATTTGCAAAGGTACAAAAATAATCATTTATACGAAAAAAATATGGCAGAATGTTTGGTTAGTTCGACAAAAACACGTACCTTTGCACCCGCAAAACAGAAAAAGTCTTGCATCCCGCTCTTTTGAAGAGTGAAACATGTTGCTGCTTTAGCTCAGTGGTAGAGCGCATCCTTGGTAAGGATGAGGTCCCGAGTTCAACTCTCGGAAGCAGCTCCAGAGGTTAAGAATCCTGTGTGCTCTGATGGGCGTGCGGGATTTTTTTTATTATACTTTCATTTACAGCCATGATTACCGTAGCTCATATCCGTAATGACTTCAAGACAAAGTTTGGCGTACCTCGTCAGAGTGGTTTGGCACCCAGTGCCGAGGCCGTCATCGTGTTCGAACCCAAGTATCGCAATGCCGAGGCCTTGCGTGGCTTGGAGGGATTCTCGCACCTGTGGTTGCTGTGGGACTTCAGCGAGGCACATCGCGACGATTGGTCGCCTACGGTACGCCCTCCTCGACTGGGAGGCAACCAACGCATGGGGGTATGGGCCACGCGCTCGCCTTTCCGTCCTAATCCCATCGGCTTGAGTTCGGTACGTATTGAGCGCATTGTGCTGAGTTCGCCCGAGGGACCCCTCGTCTATGTCTCGGGTGCCGACCTTATGAATGGCACTCCCATCCTCGACATCAAGCCTTACCTGCCTTTTACCGATTCGCATCCCGAGGCAAAAGGTGGCTTTGCGCAGGAGGTTAATAATGCGGTTGAGCCTTTTGAGGTGGAGATTCCTTCCGAGGTGGAGGCCTTGTTCTCCCAGGCGCAGTTGAATGCCTTGCGTGAAGTGCTCTCGCAGGATCCTCGTCCGCATTATCAACAGGACGAGGAGCGCATCTATACGATGGAATATGCCAACCGTGAAGTTCGCTTTCGCTATGCCGGCCACAGGATAGTGGTTATTGCATAATTCATAATTCATAATTCACAATTCACAATTCACAATGCATAATTCATAATTCATAATTCATGATGCATAATTGACTTTGTCGAGCCCTTCGGCCTTCACAATGCATCTCATCGTACTGCTATGTTTAGCATAATGCACAATGCATAATTGATGTTGTTGGCTTTCACAATGCATATCTATCGTCTTTAACTCCCTTAACTCCTTTAACTTCTTAATCCGGAATTTCCGGAAAAAACCGGATACTCCGTGATAACCCCCGACTTAAAGCATGGCAAAGAGAATAATGGTTGAGATGCCTCCGCCTAAGGCCAGCATTTGCACCTTGAGGGTTCTGTAACGCAAAGCCACCCATAGCTCGGCAAACAAGGCATACAGGAGCACTACATGCCACAACGAAACGTTGGGCACCTCCACGTTTGCACAAGGAAGCGATCCTGAAAGTTGTAATGCCGCGTCTTGTACGTCCATCCAACCATCCAACGCCACAGAGAGCGCGTTGGCAAGGAAGAGACAACCCAGTGCACAGAGCACCCATACGAAAACCGCCCCATAGAGCACCAACGAGGTAATGGGAACAAGCACAATGCTGACAATAGGTTGCCATGGCTGAAACTGATGGAAATAATACAACACCAGAGGCATGGTGAACATCCATGCAGAAAGCGACACAAAGACGAAACGTGACAAACTGCGCAAATGCCTCAACAGAAAAGGAGTAAATCCGGTAAGATCGTCCCTGACAAAAGGAAGCACCTCGTCCAAAGCCGGATAGAAGCAGGTCAACCCCACCAAAGCCACTACACTCAGCTGAGCCCCGATGTCGAACGCGCAAAGTGGGTCAATGACAAGCATGGCAAGTACTACCGTGGCAAGTATCTCGTAACCACGAGTGGGACGCAGGGAGAATTTGGCCACCAGAAATAGTGATGACATCAGCACGGCACGCAGCAAAGACTTGGGCATACCCACCATAAGGGCGTACCCCCACATCAGCGACAGCACACATCCAAGCACAAGCCATCGCCAACGGCTAAACCGTACTCTTGGCAGAAACAGCACGCTAAGCAAGGCCAGCAGAATGTCAAGGTGCATGCCCGATAGAGCCAGCAGATGCTGAGCACCTGCCTGACGATACACCTGCTTCTGGCTGCTGTCAAGATGTGACCTGTCACCCAGTAGCATCGCATTCAACACCTTGCAATGAGCCTCAGACATCCGGGTATGCGTGAGGTACTCCTCCAGTTGCAGCACACCAGAGGAGGGCGGATGCACAGTCTTCCGGTAGGAGGAATGTGCCTGTATGGAATCCTGCTGATAAGAAGCTTCGTCGCCCAACGTCCGTACACTGCAGTAAAGCGACCCCAGCAGAAAGGAATTGAGAAGAATGAGAAGCACCGGATTGTCCCGTCGGCGGAAGACCCCCCACATAAGGACAACACCCAGCAGCAGGACTGCCAGTTGCCACCACCATGCCACCTCTATCTCGCGAGACAGCAGGATGCCTAAGAGAAACGGTATGGTGAGATGCCAGTGCATGGTTCACAGTTCACAGTCCACAATTCATAGTTCACAGTTCACAGTTCATGGTTCACAGTTCACAATTCATAGTTCATGGTTCATAGTTCACTTGCATTGTGCATTATACATTGTGTAAACGTCTTCTCTTCTCCGCTTTTGGGGTGGGTGATGACCAACTCCTCGGCATGCAGACAGAGTCGTTTGCCCGAAGTCCCATACAGGCGGTCTCCCACGATGGGGTTGTTCAGTCCTGAGGGATGTGCCATGTGCACACGCAACTGATGCGTCCTGCCCGTGTGAGGCCAGAGGTGTATGAGCGCCTGTCCGTGAATGTTGTCCACCACCTTGTATTCCGTGATGGAGCGTTTGCCGTATTCGTAGTTGACCATCTGCCTCGGACGGTCGCTGATGTCCGGACAGATGGGAAGGTCTATTCTGCCTGTCATTCCCACGGGTAGTTCCCTTTCCAGCAAGGCAGTATATCGTTTTGTCACCTTATGTTGCACAAACTGCTCCTGCAGGTTGTGGTATGTCTCTTCGTTGAGTGCGAGCACCATCAGTCCGCTTGTGTCCATGTCCAGACGATGCACGATGAGTGGTCCCGTGGCATGTGGGAAGCGTTCGCGAATCTCCTCCTGCACATTAGGTAGGGCGTCTTTCCCAGGAACCGCCAGCATGCCCGAGGGCTTGTTGACCACCACTATGTCATCGTCCTGATAGATGATGCTGAGCGGTTCGTCTATGGTCTTCAGCAAAGGGTTAGGCTCTACGTCAAGTCCGGTCAGCATGTGGCGCAACAATGGCTTGCACTTGGCACTACAGGCAGGGTAGAACTGTCCCTCCACGCGTATCTCATTCTTAGGCGACTGTCCCATCCAGAATTCCCCCATGCAGAGGGGACTCAGTCCCTTTCGGTAGGCCGACTGGAGTAGTTTGGGTGCACAGCAGTCTCCCGTGCCAGAGGGTGGGGGAGTGCTGCCAAACAGCTGTTGCATTTCTGCACTTTCGCCTTTAGCATTGAGGAAGTGGTATTGTGAGAACAACCATCGTTGCAGCAGCACCGACCGTTGCTTTCCTTTCTCAATCTGCTCTTTCTGCCCACTTCTCACGAGCGTGCTGATGGCTGCCTCCTCTTGCTTGAAGTAGCTGCCCTCCTCCATTAGGTCGTAAACGGGTTCCACGAAATACGGGTGCCTTGTCTGTCCACCCAACGTGCCCGAGAAGGCTGCCAGGAAGCAAATCCCGCTCTGTTCCTTGTTGCCTTCGCTATGGCTGGATGTGCGGTCTTCACACACCAGCACGCCAAACATCTTGCCTCGCTCAATCTCCTCCTTCCATTCGGGGTGTCGGACAATCTCGTCCTTCACCTCCTCTGCAGCCTCTACCACCAAGGGGTGTGGCGTATAGCAATGTGGAAAGGTGAATTGCTTTGGAATGTCATGTTTGCTTTTCAGGGGATGTGTCATGCAGTTTCTCATCGCGTGTCAGTTTTCCGATTCTGTGTGCAAAGATAACACTTTTTTTTGCCCTTTGATGCGATTGTTTTATAAAAAATGTGTATTTTTGCACGCTGAAATCTATAAAGGTAGGTTCTGTGAATTATGCCGAGGCGATTTTGAGGCTTGTGTTTAGCAGGTTTCTGGCATGAGCAAAGGAGCGATGTGGACATCGTGACCAAGTGAAAGTCAGGAAGATGTAAACAGAAGTCCAAAAGGCGACCGGAATAGACAGCACCCCTTGACGATTTCTTGAAAACAGAGTTTATAAAATTCACCTAAAGTTAAAGAAAACATTATTATCTAAGATGAAAAAGACATTACGCTGGGTTAACTTGATGTTGATGAGCGCTGCCGTGATGGGTGGCGTGACGAGTTGTGACAAAATGAAGAAAATCACCTCTAATGGCGATGCGGAGACTACTACCGAACAAGTGGCTGAGACAGAGGCTGTGGAGGTTCAGCAGACAGCAAAACAGACTCTCCCTCCCATTCAGGTCACAGAGTCGGGGCAGATCAGTACCGACTATCAGGCTGGTCAGGAGGTGAGTGTGTCTTTCGACCGCTTCCCTGTTGACTACGATGACTGGGCACGTACCCAAGCCCAGTTGGGACATTCGTTGGCTGGCACGGTTGCCCTCGAACTGATGGCCATGCAACTCTATTACTACGACCAGGCTGAAGGCGAGAAGGCCATCTATGCCTGCAATACCGAGGTTGATGCCAAAGGACTGATTCGCTTGTTGCAGCAAAAGTTCATGCAGAGCAAGGCCAACAAGGGCGACAACTACGTACAGCCTTATCTGGTGGCCAGTTATCTGGAGGGGGCTTCACCACAGAATGCCTATCATCCCAACACGCCTTATGAAATCAAGGTCCGTATGAGTCCTGTCAACAAACCTCAGGAGGGTCAGATTTCCTACACGGGAATTGATTACTTCCTGCAAATCAATTGCAATGGTGCCGACACCAACTGGCGTGGTATCGAGGTGGCCGAACTCAAGGGCGAGGAGTATTTCAAGGTATTCAACAATGCCAGCATAGCTGTTGGCGTGAAGCAGGTTGCCTATAAGAGCAATCCCGAGGACTTTGACGAGATACACTAAGTCCACTTGGTTCTATACAAATATGCAGAGCCACAGGGAGTTGATTCTCTGTGGCTCTGTTTTTCATTTTGAGAAACATCATTCCAAACTATGAACTCATCACTATGAACTGATTTAAATCTGCTCAAACGCCTGCTCGATGTCGTCGAGGATGTCCTCGATGTGCTCCACGCCGATGCTCAGACGCACGGTGGTGGGGGTGATGTGCTGTTCTGCCAACTCCTCGGGCGAGCACTGGCTGTGAGTGGTGGTGTAGGGGTGAATCACCAGACTCTTTACGTCGGCCACGTTAGCCAGGAGAGAGAAGAGTTTCAGAGAGTCGATGAACTTCCATGCATCTTCCTGCGTACCGTTGCTCTCGAAGGTGAAGATGCTGCCAGCTCCATTGGGGAAGAACTTCTGGTACAGGGCGTTGCTGGGGTGTGAGGGGAGTGAGGGGTGGCTCACGCTCTTCACCTTGGGGTGCTTGCTCAGATAGTCAACCACCTTGAGGGCATTCTCGACGTGGCGCTCGATGCGCAGGGGCAGACTCTCCACGCCTTGCAGAAGTATCCATGCGTTGAAGGGAGAGATGGTGGCACCTGTGTCACGAAGAATGACGGCACGTATGCGGGTTACGAATGCGGCTGCACCGGCTACGTCGGCAAACACGGCTCCGTGGTATGAGGGGTCTGGCTTGGCCAGGGTGGGGTACTTGTCTGCATTTGCCTTGAAGTCGAACTTGCCTGCGTCAACGATGACGCCACCCAGACTGCTGCCGTGACCGCCAATAAACTTGGTTGCGCTGTGCACCACGATGTCTGCTCCGTGTTCGATGGGACGAATCAAGAGGGGGGCAAAGGTGTTATCTACAATGAAGAGCACATTGTGGCGGTGAGCCACTTCTGCTATGGCGTCGAGGTTGGTGACGTCGCTGTTGGGGTTGCCGAATGTCTCTGCATACACCACCTTGGTGTTGGGCTTGATGGCTGCCTCAAGCGCCTCCAGGTCGTTCACGTTGACAATGGTGTAGTCAACACCCTGTGTGCTAAGTGTGTGGGTGATGAGGTTATAGCTTCCTCCGTAAAGGTTGTCGGCTGCTACCAGGTGGTCGCCGTTCTGCAGCACGTTCTGCAAGGCATAGGTTACGGCTGCGGCACCGCTGGCTACTGCCAGACCGGCTACACCTCCTTCGAGGGCTGCAATGCGGTCTTCAAACACACCTTGTGTGGAGTTGGTCAGACGGCCGTAGATATTGCCTGCATCTCTCAATCCGAAGCGGTCGGCTGCATGCTGACTGTTGTGGAACACATAGCTGGTGGTCTGATAGATGGGTACTGCGCGTGAATCGCTTGTGGGGTCAGCCTGCTCTTGGCCTACATGAAGTGCGAGGGTCTCGATGTGAAGTTTTTTCTGTGACATAGTTGTATGATTTTTGTTGATTAATATTCTTTGTTCTTGATGCCGTTCTTGGGCGGCTGTTTTCTTTTTCTGCTGCAAAGTTACGAACAAAAAGAATGATTATCCAAACAGATCATGCTACTATAGAAAAAATGCATGGTAAAAACGTGTTGCGCAGTTCGTTTATTCTACTGAGAGGCGTTCTGCCTGCGTTTTGCCTTCCTTAAACGGGTATTCCGTACGTCAGTTTCAGCGTGTCCATCACGAAGATGCTTTGTATGCGGCTCACATACTCCAGCGCACCCACTTTCTCCACGATGAACTGTTGGTACTTTGCCATGCTCGACACAAACACCTTCATCATATAGTCGCAGTTACCACTCACATTGTAGCACTCGCTCACCTCGTTCCAGTTTTCCACTTGCTCCTGAAACTCTTGTGCAATCTGCTTGTTGATTTGCTTCATCGATATGTTGCAGAAAACCACAAATCCGCGTTCCAGTTTCTCGGCATCGAGCACGGCCACGTATTTGTGGATGAAGCCCTGGCGCTCAAGCCTTCTCAGTCGTTCAAACGTTGGGGTGGTGGAGAGGTGTATCTTTGATGCCAACTCCTTTGTGGTCAATCTGCAGTCTTCCTGCATGGCTCTCAGTATGGCCAGGTCTGTTTCGTCAAGTACTTGCTGTATCATATTTCGTGGTGTTTTCAATGTTGTATTGAGTTTTTTTGCAGAAGCCCCATAGCAGTCCTGCGCTTATCAGTAGCGAGGCTGCCATCAGGCACCACACATACGCATCGCTGCCCATTAGGTCTGCAAAGCTGCCTTCCATGGCTTCTCTCCCCATAAAGTGCATCTCTATTACGGCCACCATATTGTTGGCAATGTGCACCAGGCTGCATAGCAGTATGTTGCGCGTCTTCCAGTACAGTATGCCCAGCACTACACCTATTATTATAGCAAACGGCACTTGTGCCGGATTGATGTGTATGATGCCAAATGCAAGGGCCGACAGGCAGATGGACTTCTGTGGCGAGGCTCCGTCCCTCAGCATCTGTCCTTCTATCGACTCCCTGAATATCAGTTCCTCCACGAGCGGGGCTATCACTCCTATGCTCAGTATGCCGATGAGCGATTGCGACATGTCGAGGAACTCATTCTCCAGCATGTTCGGCAGGTTCAGCTGCTCACTCAGCAGGTTGGTGCTGAATATTCCTGCAAATGCACCTATGATGGCAAGCAGTCCCCATGCCACGTGGCTCCCGCTCTTTATGTTTCGGGGGGTGAAGGCTTCTTGCAGGTGAATGCTCTTCAGAATCCACTTCACCAGCACCACGGCGATGATGCCCGTAATGACCGTTGTCAGCGCCAGCGTCTCAGCCGACATCTTTATCTGAATGTTTTCGCTTGCATCAGGGTTTTTCACCAGTTGCTCCAGATCGACGCTGAGTAGCGTGACGATGATTCCTCCCACAAATTGTGCTCCGAGGAATATCAGCGCACTCAGCAATGGTTTCCAGTTTCTCATTCTCTTTGAGGTTTCTTGTTTCGTTTTTTCTGTTCTTTCTGCAAAATTACGAATAAATTTCTAAATACTTCACTTCCTCATGGATAAATTTACTTATACCTTGTTTACTTTTTACGAAAACACGAGAGAAAGCAGGGCAACCTTGATGACTTCTCACATAGCGTGAATGTCCTTTTTCTTTTTTTTCTCGTTTTTTTGGTACTTATCAAAAAAATGTCTATTTTTGCAAAGTTTATAAAAATGTAGTGCCTATGTGCTCCCCTTCGCTCAGAGAAAGATACGTGAATTTCTACACCGACTTCGCCTTCAAGAAGCTGTTCGGTACGGAGATGAACATGTTCCTGCTTATCAGCTTCCTCAACTCGCTGTTTGCCGGCAAGGAGACTCTCCCCCTGCCCTCCCGTTTAAGGGAAGGAACCTGCAGTTCCCCGGGGGACTCTCGCAGGCGAGAAGTGAATAATTGGTTGGTGCGAAACAATTCACAATTCATATTTCACAATTAGCTGGCGCGATGCACAATTGGTTGGCGCGAAGTTGAGCAGAGAAGTAAAAATATAGGAATGTTTTTGTTTTAGCGAATGATGACTAAGATGCTGAAATATAGAGAAGTTAGTAAAAAAGTGACTGAAATGTTTGGTCACTTCAATTACTTTGTTACTCTCTCTCTCTCTCTCTCTCTCTCTCTCATAACACCTACTATAAATAAAAAACGGCGCTCGCCATGGTGACAACTCACCATGGCGTGCGTTGCGCGTTTTATGTATCATGCTACTGCTATATAGCGTATAAATAGCCCGATATTCTTGAAAATCATCCCGATAATAAGACCTTTGTATTTATAAACTAATAAAAATCATATAGTTATGAAAAAGATTATCTTAACGCTTCCGCTTTTTGCCATGACTCTCATGGCAGGCGCTCAGGAGCCTGTGCTGAAGGCTCGCAGTATCTATGACGTAAACCAGGACGACAAGGTGACGGTGCAGGACGTTCCCGCCCTTGCCAATAAGTTGCTGGGTAAGGCCGAAGACAAGACAGCGGTCGATACGCAGAGCCTGCTGGACGCGCTATCAAATCTAAGAGACGAACTTGCAGCAATAAAGGCTAAGCTGGCATTTGTTGAAAAAGGAAATGCTGCTCTTATGGAGAAGTTTAATGTTTTTCCATATTTATTAAAAGGCACCTTCAGCGTAAGCGCTACCAAGAAGGTTCAGTTTACCCAAGGCAACCTATGGTGGGATGGCTCTGCCTACCATTTTGAGGCCAACCAGACAGACTATCCCACCAAATGGAATGCCAGCCATGTGGGCCACTTCTACTGGACCAGTAGTAAGGACTATCAGAGTGGCAATGCCAACTACATGCCCTACGCACAGAGCTATTCCTACTCAAGCCAGAGTTCCAGCGATAAGTTCTTCTGTGGTGAGGACAATCCCCTCACTGTGGATGGCACGAGTGGCTGCTTTGCCATGAGCAGTGATGAGTGGGATTACCTCATCCGCAGCCGCACCAACGCTTATAACTTGCACAAGTATGGCGTAACCGTAGGCGACAAGAAGAATTGCCTGGTCATAGCCCCTGACAGCTTTAGTGGTACCTTGAAAGCATCATACACCCTTGATGAGATAAGTTCCCTTGGCCTGGTTTGTCTGCCTGCTGCTGGCTACCGCGATGGTTCGAGCTTCTACAGTGCAGAGAGCTACGGCCTCTATTGGTCTTCTACGCCTAATTCGAGCAATTCGAGCGACGCGTACACCCTTTACTTCAGCTCAGGCAATGTCTACACGAGCATCAACGCCGGCCGCAGCGGCGGCCAGAGTCTGCGCCTCGTGCGGTTGCCTCAGTAACTTTTGCTTTTTGTTCAGCCAGGAAGCAAAAGCCAAGGCAAAATGAGAATGTGAGAGCCACTCCCCCGAGCCGCCTCCTCAAGAGGCGTGCTAGGTGGGAGGCGGCAATAAAATAACATCAATCAAAATGTATCGAAAAAGATGCCAACACTTCGTGCGGTTTCTTTGAAAATATTTGCAAAACACTCAAAAGTTTTGTATCTTTGTATCTGCATAGCAGCTCCCTCCCTAAACGGTAGGGCGGGGGGAGAGCCTTATTTTCCCTCCTTTTTTCCTCCAATCAGCACCCTGTCATCGCACAATTGGCTTACGTCCGGCTTACGTCAAAACACGTAAGCCGCCCGTAAGCAAAGCGTGTTCAACCCGAGTGCAACCCAAAGGATGCCCGATGCATTCTAAAAAGGAAAACGTTACCAAACTGCCTGTAAGCAGAATATTTGACAAAATGGCAAGCGCAAGGGAGGGCACAGACCGTTTGTGCACTTTTCTGAAGTTAAGCCTTTGATGCTTCAAAAAAACATCTGCTTTTGCATTCGGACACAATGAAAAACCTCCTGACCTAAACCCACAGTTCACAAACCGCATGCAGTATGTGCAACGTGCCTGTCATATAAGGTATGGAAGTATCTTTT
>JAZLKL010000111.1:0-6449 GCA_045597585.1 Bacteroidaceae bacterium
GAGTTAAATGTTAAATTATACTATATAAATGAACAAGAATAGAACTAACAAATTGCGTCAAACTAACGAGAGAATCGCAACCTCTCATAGTCATATTTCTATGGTGTAAACTTTAGGAAGTTATTTTTTAACGATTACTAATAAGGTATATTTGTGAGGTAGTATGGAATTCTTACTTTCATACGAATTCCACACAAAGACTTTAGTATCCTAAGCCTGTCAACTTCTCGTTTTCCACTTGGAAATGCAGGAGGAAATTAACGTTGGGCTTCTCTTGGCTGTCTGTTTCTTGGGTTCCTCCGTAATCAACACAGAATATCTGCAGCTTGTCGTAGATCTTTTCCATCATAGAGAACGGCACGGTCATGGTGCCATCGTTGAAATTACTTACCAGGCAATGGTAACCGGGTATGCTGATCTGACCCAGCACACGGAACAGCTTGAGCATGTCTTCCCTGTCCTTGCCAAGTTGAAGATAGGCCATGATTCTCTCGTTGACGGACTTCACCACGGCACGGTCGATGGCACCGCCGTCGTTCTTGTAGATTTGTGACAATACCTTGATGCTGTTTAACAGTTCCTCCCTGGTGCTGAAAGAAACCTCGGGCAGTCCTTCAAGTTTGGATTTTGCCTCGCTGGCCACCTTCGCATTGTCGCTTCGGCGGAGGGCGCTGAGATAGCTCACGCTCGACTGCGGACCGGAGAGGGTAAAGGTCTTCATGCAGACCGTGGCGGTGTTCTTGCTACCCGGCTCCAACCACCATTCCACACCCTTGATGTGACGGTAGTCAGGATTCTGCTCATAGTTCATGCGCAGCACTACATAGTTGCGTCCCATACCACCAATGGTCAGGGGGGCAAGGTTCTCGCCATAGTACATGCCCACCTCCTTGCTCTTTACGAGCGAGTCTGTGCGCAGGATGTTCGTTGCACAATATCCACCCGTGTGATGGGGCAGGTCAGCATCGTAGGCCTTGATGAGTGAGGCGATGATATCGTCCACCTGCTGCTTCTCCTTCTTGCTGTTGTAGGGGAATTCGTATATCTTGGTGTTCAGATAGTTGACGGAGTCCAGCTTGTCGTGCTCCTGCTCACCGGAACTGGCCACAAGGCTCGAAGTGGGAAAGTCGGCGATGCATTTGCTGATCTCGGAAGGCAGAGATGTCTTAGTGGCGGTCGTGACGTTCTGAGCCATGCTGCTCATGCTGATAGCCACCAGGGCTATGAGGATATAAATGCGTTTCATAATGTTAGTTCGGTTTGGATGGTTTGTTTTTCTATGTTGTGTGTGATCTCTTCTAACAATGTGTGGTAGATGCGGTCCTCCCTGGCCTCCTCCTCGGCCATGGCATTAGCTTCCACCTCCGCGATGAGTGCACAGAGCAGTTCCTCGCTGTACGCATCCTCTTCCGGAGGCATTTCATCGGCCGTCGGACTGTCTGTGGAAGTCACGGCAAGCGTCTGGGCAGTAGGAGTGATGGTATGGGCCTTTTCGGTTTCCGTACCTGTAATGCCTTCCCTATTTTCTCCCCCTTCAGAGGGTTGGGGGGTCCAGGGATGGGGAGGCTGCTCTGTCTGGCTTGCAATGCGTTGGTCGATAGTTTCCTGCTTTCCCTCAAACAGTTGGATCGATGTAAAGATAACAGCAAATACGATGCATGCCGCAGCCACGTAGGGCCATACCCCCCCCAACCCCCTATTGGGGGAGACATTACCAGTGCGTGTCTGTGACTGGCACATCTTATCGAATTCTGCGCTGAAGTCATCCTCGAAGAGGTCGATGTCTTCTGCTGCCTGTCGTATCAGTTCCTTATCTATCATGTTTGCTAAGTATTGAGGTCAATTTCTTTTTGGCCGACCATAGCATCGTGCTGATGCTGCGGCTTGGTATGCCTGTCTCTTGGGCGATGTCGCGCGGACTCATGTCCTCCATCTTCATGCGAACTACCCGTTGTTCGGAGGGTGGCAACTGGTTGATGGCCCTTTCGATGCCTTCCTGCTGTTCGGCCTGCAGCAGTGGTGTGTCGGCTGTGTCCTTGCCTGCCCGTTCCGGTATCATCTCCAGTTGCTCCGTTTCTCGCAGTTTCTGCCGTCGCCACACGCTGATGCAGAGGTTCTTGGTGGCTCGCATGCACAGGGCTTCCACATCGTCGCCCTCATGCCATCCTCGCTCCAGCAGACGCACATAGACCTCCTGCACCACATCCTCTGCATCCTCCCTGTTGTGGAAGAATTCGGTGGCTTTGCTGACCATCTTGGGTCGCATCCTCAGCAGACTATGTTCGTATTCTCTTGTTGTCATCTATCTATATAACGAATGGCGAATGGAAATGTCAAGTATCAAGATACTTTTTTCGGCGCAAAGGTAGTGATTTTTTGCTTATGTGTGGGCAAAATGGAGTTTGCAAATTATTTGCATTTTCATTCTGACGTGAAAACCGAGTTTTCAAATTGTTTGCGAAAATGCGATATTTAGCTTATAACAAGTCGGTTGCGCGTTTTATACAAACGACCGAGGGCAAATGACATTTTGGTATCATTTGCCCTCGGTCGTAGCAGCCCATTCAAGTGTTATAAAGATTCTATCATAAGATCTTTTCTGCCAAGAAGGCTGAAAATCAGTCTTCGTCTACGGATAATTGTGTGTCTTCGTTGTGTTCAGGATATTCTGTTGGGGAGGGTTCCCAATAGACACTGCCCTCTGATTCTGTACGGGAGCAAAGGCCTGCGCTGGCAAACATTCTTCGAAACAGAGATCCTCATCTATCTGGGGCCAGTGTATGCCTGTCACATTTCCAAAATATCTCAGCAATCCAACACAAAATCGTACCAACTTATTATTTAATAATCACTTAATGATTCTTGACTTGCTCATTATTGTACTTTGCTTCATGATCATCCTTCTGACAACGAATTCATCAGCTCTTGATATTCACGAAAGTTGCTTTCAAGGATTGAGCGAAACATGTTGTCTTTGTGGTAGTACATTGTCGCCCAAGTCTTGGCTATACCAGCATCGATGACTCCATCTATTACGAGTATTTCCTCGGGAGCAAGTTCCCTGAACCATCTGTCAAAGAGGCGTTTTCGTGCATTTTGCATGCCGTCATCTACCTCGCAGGTGGAAAGTATTGCATTGTCTATGTCCTGAAAGAAAAGATGCAAAACGTGAGCAACCGTGTTTCGTACGAGTTCCTTGTTAGATTCAATCTCTTGCCCTTTGACACTCCTACCAATATTGAAGGCATAGATAGGAATGTCACCTAATTCGGACGATGAAACAAAGGATAACTCATATTGCGAGCCACCCTCTGTAGTGAATGTATAATGTAGGGGAGCAATCTCCGTTACTTCATAGTGCCGCATAGGTTGTGTCGGGATCATAACCTACTGTAGTTCCATGCTCTTCGAAGTACCTCTGCATCTCCTTCTTGATGCGGACGGATCTTTCAACCATAGCACGGAATCTGGCAACTCTTTCCTCCTTTGTTGTGGGAATTGTGATGTTGTAAGCTTTCATAAATAATATGCTATTGGTTTATATTCGATGCAAAGGTAAGATTTTTCTGCCAATCCTCAAAATATAATCCATGATTTCTGCTGATGCGCTTGCATTTCGTCAGAGTATGTGGTTGTTCTTACGAAATCCGCCCGCAATTACTTTTGCACGTTTACAAAAGTCTCAGACAGCGGGTGGGGTGATGCATCCTATCAACTAACTATTTATTCTACTTTTATTTCTTCTTTGGGTTCTTGTTCCAATGGTACACCAAGTGTGCCATCACATAATGTGGCAAGGAGCGGTACCAGGTGATGGTGCGGCCCTGGGCATTTACCTCATACCGCGTACTTGAAAGTTGATGGAGTAGGTCGAAGGCTTCGATACGGGCAATGAGCTTGCCCTTCAGGAAGGGCTGCGAGAGGGAAGCATTGAGCACGAAGTCATCGGTGTTGAGGTCGGATGAACCATAGCCACGGCGACTGTACATGTTGCCGTCCAGGGAGAGGGTGGTGTTGAGGCGAGGCAGGGTGTAGCGACCGGAGATGCCGTACTGATAGTCGAAGGCATTGAACACATCGAAATCGAGCATCTGTCCATCCGAATGTCGCCAACGAATGTCACCCGTGGCACGGAGGTTGAGCTTGCCTTTGTTGTATTGAATATAGGTATTGTCATGTAGCGCAAGTGTATTTACGATATTCTCATGGCTCTCAGTCATTCCGGAAAGCATTGCATGATCGACGCTGTGATGCAGGCTGACATCGGCATTGGTCTGGATGCTCCAGTAATGCTTGCTGTCGAGGGTACGACTGAAATCGAAGTTTCCATTGAGAAGGTAGGCTCCGCTGACATTCATCGGCTTGTAGGTATAGATACCGGTGGTGGGGGCATACGTTACCGACTGCGCCACGCTGCGATGGTCGTAGTTGAAGGATGTACCCAGATGGAGGGACTGCTGATGACCATGCCTATTGTTGTTGTAGTAGTTGGCTGATAACTTTGATGTGGCGTAGTGCTTCAGATCAGGATTGCCAAGGCGTACGATGAGGGGCTGGCTGTCGTCACGCCAACCGAGGCAGTCAAGCAAGCCGACACTTCGTTGGTCAAAGCTGGCACTGACTCGCAGGTCGTGCGTTCCCTCGTTTCTCAACAAACGGTAACTTGCATTAGCATTCAGGAAGAGGGTGTTCTGTGTGGTGAGCGTGTCCAGCACACCGCGCTGATAGTCGAGCTGTTCGTGATGGATGGGAACATTCAGGCTGAACTCCCAGGGCGTGTAGGTCATGGGCGGCATGTTGCCGTAAATCTTCATCTTGTGCGTAGCCGTCTTGCCAATAAAAAGCCTGGTCGTACCTACAACGTGAGAATGGTGACTATCGTAGGAGTTGCGTGGGTCGCTGATGGCCGTGAGCATGTCCAACTGGGAGGGGAGCAAGAGGGTGTCGGGATGGTAGAGGTAGTCGTGGCGATGCTGTATGCTATAGGTTATGTTTTCTCCTACACCGACATGCATTCCCTTGCCGATACTTCTGCCAGTGGACAGCAAGAGCAATCCGTTCAAACTGCTGTTCAACAGGTCGTCACTGATGTGGGTGGTTGCGGTCTGCTTTGCAGCAAACAGCTTTGTCTCGTAACGATTCGCTTGCTGACTCTCGTCCCGGTCATACGCCAGTACCAGAAAGAAGTCCATGTGCTGTTGCTTCTCCTTGTTGAGGTTGAAGGCTCCCTGCGATTCGGCCTTGATACCCCATGCCTTGCCTTCGCTCATACCGATGCTGCGCTTCGAGGCAACGAGCGTGTCACTCCACTGGTCGAAGGCAGAATGGAACGAGCCGTCGCGGGGTAGGTGATAGAAGTCCAGATTATGCAGTCCCCAAAGGGGAGCCTTCAGGGAGAGGCTGTTATGCAGCTTCAGTTGGTGCGTGCCACCACGATCCCATGACGAAGAAGTTGACAAGGGCGTGCTGCCTTGCAGAAATTGTTCGCGACGCTGATGCATGTCGGTGGTATTCGTGGTGGAGGTGAAGTCTGCGTTGAGCGTTTCCTTCACCTTATCTGAGTGGTAGAAGAATTCTGCAGCCGCACTGCGAGTGGTGGTCATCGAGTTGGGCATGGAAGCTGGTGACCAGCGGTCGGACTCGCCGATGTGGCGCGTCTCATTTACATTATTTATATTACCGAAGAGCGTAAGTCGGGCGCGGTCGGTGAAGCCCAGTAGGAAGGCACGTCCAAGCCATCGCTCGTCGATGCCGGCAGCAGCTTCCACATTAGCGATGTAGCCGTTGCGGAAATCATCCTTCAGGTTGACGTCCATAACAAACTTCTTGGGGTCCACATCATAGCCCAGTGCCTCGCTCTTGTCAGATTGCTTGTCATATACCTTGATGTTCTTCACCGTGTAGTAGGGCAAGTTCTCCAGCAGCACCTGCTTCTTGCCACGCATAAAGGACTGCGATCCCAGCAGCAGTTCGTCCACCTTGCGCCCGTTGACGAATATCTCGCCTGATTCATTCAGCGTCACGCCAGGCATCTGACGGATAAGGTCGTCCAACATACTGCCCTGTGGCAGGTTGAAGGCATCGGCGTTATAGACTATGGTGTCGCCCCGATAGAACATCTTGACCTTTGTGGCTTTCACCAACACCTCGTCCATCTGTGTCTCCCTGGCCTTGCGCAGTCCTATGGTAGGAACGTCCACGTTGTCTGTCTTTCCAATGTTCACCTGTTGCCACACATCATTGTATCCCTTCATCTGTACGTGCCACAGCAAGGCCTTGGCATCCGTCCGCACCGTAGCCGTGAATTTTGTTGATTTTAGTTTCAGTTCGCCATTAACAAACTCGCCAAATGGCATTACCGTGGCTGAATCCACCAGTACGGTGCTGTCGGTCCTGCATACAGACACCCGGGCATGGAGGAGTGGAGTCTTCAGGAAACCATCCTCTAC
>JAZLKL010000112.1:0-12558 GCA_045597585.1 Bacteroidaceae bacterium
TTTTTGAGATGCTTTTGCTTCATGAAGAGGGCGCGATGCGGGCATCGTAACCGATGAATGAAACAAAAACAGCCAAAAAGATGAGTTGTTACCATAAAAAGCTCACATCACAAATCGTACCAAGTTAATTTTTTATCATCATTAGAATCTATGGAATCCCATGGTTGGTTTGCGATTGTTTGCGAATTATCCAAAAAAATGTGTGCCTTGCACAATAATTGGATGGGGTGATACGTTTATAGAGTAAATAGCATGTTCCCGTATCAAAAAAATACTCGCCTATGATGAAATTATTACCTAAAGAAACTCCTCAACCGAGACCCGCCGTTATCGATTACATCCGCCAGTTTGCACGTCAGTTCCGTCCCGTTCCTACAGCGTGACGTGTTATCGTGCCAACGAGATGCCTTCAATATAGTGTAAGGTTCGGTTTTATACCTTAAACTGCGTTAAATCGACGTTGTTTTTTGGCGAATCATTCGCTTGTGTCATAAAAAAGTGCTAACTTTGTAGCGTAAATCCTAAAAAGTTATGCAAGTTTCTCCTTCTTTGCTGTCAGCCAACTTCGCCAACCTTGAAGGCGACATGGAGTGGCTGAATCGTTCGGAGTGCGATTATCTGCACCTCGATGTGATGGATGGTGTGTTTGTGCCTAACATCAGTTTCGGGTTTCCCGTGCTGAAGCATGTGGCGCGCATCTGCCAAAAACCGCTCGATGTGCATCTCATGATCGTACAACCTGAGAAGTTTATCAATGAAGTAAAGGCACTCGGTGCTTACTATATGAACGTGCATGTGGAGGCTTGTCCGCACTTGCACAGAGTGGTGTCGCAAATCAGGGAGGCTGGCATGCATCCTGCCGTCACGCTGAACCCCTCTACACCGGTGTGTATGCTTGAGGACATCATCGAGGATGTGGACATGGTGCTTCTCATGAGTGTCAACCCCGGTTTTGGCGGACAGAAGTTCATAGAGCATACCTATGACAAGATACGTCAGTTGCGCCAGCTTATCGACAGCAAGGGCAGCAAGTCGAAGATAGAGATTGACGGAGGCGTGAGTCTGAAGAATGCTAAGCAGTTGGCAGAGGCTGGTGCAGATGTGCTGGTGGCTGGCAGTGCTGTGTTTGGTGCAGACGACCCCGAGGCAGTAATTCGTGAAATGAAAAAGTAAATGGAGAAGTTGTTGTCGGAAAACGAACTCTCGTTGCTTCTCAGCATACTGGAGGGTGCGCATAAGATACTCATTACATGCCATACCAATCCCGATGGCGATGCCTTGGGTTCGATGACAGCCATGATGAGCATGCTTCGCCGTCATGGTAAGGAGGTGGTTGCCGTTGCCCCCGACCGTTGGCCGGACAATCTGGCATGGCTTCCTCTGGTGGGCGACATCATGCAATACCAACGCAACGAGGCATTGGTGAAGGATGCCACGAAGGATGCTGACCTGGTGCTGATGCTTGATCATGGACGCATGGAGCGTATGTCGGAACTGGGTGAGTGGGTAGCTTCGCTGAACGTGCCCCGCGTAGTCATCGACCATCATCCCGAGCCAGAGGAGGGTGCCGACTTGGTGGTGTGCCATCCCACGCTGTGCGCCGCTGCCGAAGTGGTGTTTCGCGTGCTCGACCAGATGGGATGGACGACCGACATGACACACGATGAGGCTGTGAGCATCTATACGGGTATGATGACCGACACGGGAGGCTTCACCTTCAACTCAACTCGCCCGGAGGTGTATGTCATCATCAGTAGGTTGTTGGAGAAGGGAATAGACAAGGACCGAATCTATCGCAACGTGTTCTATACGTCTTCTGCGGATCGCTACCGATTGCTGGGATACTTGCTTTATGTGAAGATGGAACTGCTGCGTGAATACAACACGTCCATCATCACCTTTACGAATGAGGAGCGCAAGCACTTCCAACTGAAGAATGGTGAGACGGACGGCATCGTCAACTATCCCCTGATGATAGACAAGATGAGGTTGAGCGTCTTCTTGCGCGAAGATACGGAGAAGAAAGGCGTGATACGAGTATCGCTGCGCAGCGTGGACGACTTCCCCTGCAATGAGATGTCGGCAGAGTTCTTCAATGGTGGTGGGCATAGAAATGCCTCGGGTGGACGTCTTACCTGCACCATGGACGAGGCCATAGATATTGTAAAAAAAGCTGTGAGAAAGTACAGTAAGAAACTACAGAATAAATAGAATTATGAAGAATATATTTTTATTGGTGATGACGGTTCTGCTATGCGGTGCCACCCTTGTGTCGTGCAAGGACGATGAGACGTATGCAGAACAGAAAGAAAAGGAGCGTATGGCTGTGGCTATGTTCCTGGCTCGCGACCCCCTTGTGCTTCGCAATCCGCAAGGCGACGTGCTACTTGACATGAAGCGAATAAAAGTGATCAGCGAGTCGGAGTTCTATGCAAACGACAGTACGACAAATGTGGACGAGAACGAATACGTGCTCTTTGGTAGTACAGGTATTTACATGCAGATTGTGCGAAAGGGCGTGGGCGAACGCATCAAAGAAGGCGAGAGCAAGCGTATCATCTGCCGATATTATGAATATAACATAATGTCGGACTCCTTGCAGACAGCGAATAACGTGCTGTATTGGACCACCACGCCCGACATCCTTGACGTGTCGAATATTTCGGGTACTATCACGGCCTCGTTCAACACCTCGGTCAACGGTGGTGGAGCAATGTACCAGGTGTATAAGAGTGTGGCTGTTCCCAGCGGTTGGATTGTTCCTCTCAATTATGTGAAAGTTGGTCGCCAAATAGCTGGTGACGAGGGAATTGCAAAGGTTCGTGTCATTGTGCCTCACAGTCAGGGACAGAGCGATGCCACCAACAACGTGTATCCTTGCTTCTACGAGATTACCTATCAAGAGATGCGTGACTGAGCGATCCTTTTATATGGTCGTTGACCTTCTGGATTGCGTTTACTCAAGAAAAAGGTCGGAAATGACTTCGTTGGAGATGAATACCCCTTGCGGGGAAAGGATGACTTGCGTTCCGTTCTGCAGGAGGTTGCCTTGTTGCAGATGAGGCTTCATCGCTTGCAGACAATGTTGCAACGTGCTGTGGCCAAAGTGCTCTGCCAGTTCGTCCGTGCAAAAGCCCGATGAGGTGCGAAGCCTTGTCATGACATACTCGTTGTAAAGGTCGGTGGAACTCAGCCTCTCCAATTCAAAGTAAGGTTGGCTGCTCGAACAGTGGCTATTGTTGCCACTGAGTGCCTCTATATAGTGGCTAAGTGATGGCAGGTTGGCGCGTCGCACGTCCTTGCCATTGTAGGAGTGAGCCCCTGCACCGAATCCCAGATACAAAGTCCCCTGCCAGTAAGCGCTGTTGTGGCGTGAGTGCATGCCGGTTTTGGCAAAGTTGGATATTTCGTAATGCTTGTAGCCGGCATCATGCAACTTCTTGCATAGCAGGTTGTAACATCGCCACGACTCCTCATCTTCCATCTCTTTTATCTTGCCCTCTTCAAGCAGGCAGGTCAGGGGAGTCCCTTTCTCGAACATCAAACTGTAGGCACTAAGGTGAGGCACATCAAGTGCAATGGCTTCGTCAACATCATGCTCCCATTCCTCCAATGTCTGATGGGGCAATCCGTAAATGAGGTCGATGCTGATGTTCGTATAACCTGCATCCTGCAGGCGTTTCACCGCCTCGCGGGCTTGTGTGGCGTTATGACGACGGCGGAGGAACTTCAGTTTGGCATCGTCGAATGTCTGCACGCCCATACTGATGCGGTTGACGGGTGTCTGCTTTATGGCTTCAATCCATTCGGCTGTCACATCGTCGGGGTTAGCCTCAACCGTGATCTCTGCATCAACCTCGGGAGTGAACCTTTGCAACGTGGCGTGGATAAGTCGCACCAACAATGACGAGGGCAACGTGGAAGGAGTTCCTCCCCCTATATATATAGATAATGTTCGCGCGCGAGAAGGCCACTCATTTTTCCTTTCATCCATTTCGCGAATAAGACAATCTACGTATTGCTCTTTTTGTGCAATATGGGTGGTGGAGTAAAAATCGCAGTACAAGCAGCGACTCTGACAAAATGGGATATGAATGTAAACTGATGCCATGAAAACCTCGTTTTGAGTATGCAAAAGTAATACTTTTCGCTGTAATGAGAAAAAAAAGTCGTTTTATTTTGTTTTATCGTGAAAATTGATTAACTTTATACCCGAGTTATAGTAAAACCAATATTTAATACCAATACAAAAATGAAAGTTTATCAATCTAATGAGATTAAGAACATTGCCTTGCTAGGCAATGACGGTTCTGGTAAGACAACGTTGACTGAATCATTGCTCTATGAGGCAGGAATCATTAAGCGTCGTGGTCGCATCACGCAGCAAAACACGGTTTCTGATTATTTCCCCGTAGAGCAGGAATATGGATATAGTGTGTTCAGCACGGTATTCCATGCAGAATGGAATGGCAAGAAGCTGAACATCATCGACTGCCCTGGAGCAGACGATTTTGCAGGAGCCTATATCACAGCTCTTAATGTGACTGACACAGCGCTTCTGCTGCTGAATGGTCAGTACGGCGTTGAGGTAGGTACACAGAATCATTTCCGCTATACAGAGAAGTTGGGCAAGCCCGTCATCTTCCTGGTGAACCAGCTCGATAGTGAGAATTGTGACTATGACTCAATCCTTGAGCAGTTGACTGGCATCTATGGTTCCAAGGTGATTCCCATTCAGTATCCCTTGCAGACAGGTCCTGGCTTTAATTCTCTTATTGACGTATTGTTGATGAAGAAGTATTCGTGGGCACCTGAGGGTGGTGCACCTACCATTGAGGACATCCCCGCAGAAGAGATGGAGAAGGCCACCGAGATGCACAAGGCATTGGTGGAAGCTGCTGCAGAGCACGACGAGACCTTGATGGAGAAGTTCTTTGAGAGCGAAAGTTTGACGGAGGATGAGATGCGTGAAGGCATCCGTAAGGGTTTGGCCAGCCGTGGTATGTTCCCCGTATTCTGCGTATGTGCAGGTAAGGACATGGGCGTGCGCCGTTTGATGGAGTTCCTGGGTAACGTAGTTCCCTTTGTGGATGAGATGCCTGATGTACATAATACTCGTGGTGAGGTGGTGAAGCCCGATTCAAGCGCACCCACCAGTTTGTATTTCTTCAAGACTGCTGTTGAGCCCCATATTGGTGAGGTACAGTATTTCAAGGTAATGAGTGGTTCGGTGCGCGAGGGTGATGACCTGAGCAATGCCGACCGTGGCTCTAAGGAGCGTCTGGCTCAGATCTTTGTGTGCGCTGGTGCTAATCGCGAGAAGGTAGAGCAACTCACAGCTGGTGACATTGGCTGTACCGTGAAACTGAAGGACGTGAAGACTGGTAACACTTTGAATGGTAAGGGTAGTGAGAACCGATTCAATTTCATCAAGTATCCCAATGCTAAGTATTCTCGTGCCATTCGTGCTGTCAACGAGAGCGATACCGAGAAGATGATGAATGCCCTGAACAAGATGCGTGAGGAGGATCCCACATGGCAGGTTGAACAGAGCAAGGAACTGAAGCAAATTCTGGTTCACGGACAGGGCGAATTCCACCTCCGTACCTTGAAGTGGAGAATGGAGAATAATGAAAAGATTCAGGTTGCCTTTGACGAACCCAAGATTCCTTATCGTGAAACCATTACCAAGGCTGCGCGTGCTGATTACCGTCATAAGAAGCAGTCGGGTGGTGCTGGTCAGTTTGGCGAGGTACATCTTATCGTTGAACCTTACTACGAAGGAATGCCTGCTCCCGAGGTTTACAAGTTTGGTGGACAGGAGTATCGCATCAACGTGAAGAGCACCGAGACAGTTGAGCTTGACTGGGGTGGCAAACTCGTATTCATCAACTCTATTGTAGGTGGTTCTATCGATGCACGCTTTATGCCCGCTATCCTGAAGGGTGTAATGCAGCGTATGGAACAAGGTCCCTTGACAGGTTGCTATGCACGTGACGTTCGCGTAATTGTGTACGATGGTAAGATGCATCCCGTGGACAGCAACGAACTCTCGTTCATGTTGGCAGGTCGCCAGGCATTTGCACAGGCGTTCAAGGAGGCAGGTCCTAAGATTCTTGAGCCTATCAATGATGTGGAAGTGTTTGTGCCCGGTGATAAGATGGGTGACGTGATGAGCGATTTGCAGGGACGTCGTGCTATGATTATGGGTATGACCAGTGAGGCCGGCTATGAGAAGTTGATTGCTAAGGCTCCTCAGAAGGAAATGGCTAACTACAGTACCGCATTGAGCAGTTTGACAGGTGGTCGCGCAAGCTTCATCCAGAAGTTCGCAAGTTACGAGCTCGTTCCCACTGACGTGCAGCAGCAACTTATCAAGGCTTATGAAGCAACCAAGTCAGCTGAGGATTAGTACGGATTAGTTAATAAATTTACTTCTATATTATGCCTCGTGTGCAAATCTGCACACGAGGCATTGTTTGTATTATAAAAATGTTAAAACGAAAGCGTATTTTTCAACGATTCAGCTATTATGTCCCTGTAATTATCTTACCTTTGTGATATGAAAAGAAAAATGATATGGGTCTTGACGACCGTGATAGTGGTGCTAAGTGCTATTTTGCTTTATATGCAGTGGCACAATGCGGAGACAATGGTCAGAATGCGCAAAGATCAATTTGATGAATCGGTGCTGCGCAGTTTGGATCAGGCTTCGCATGATTTGGAACGTAATGAGACATTTCATTACCTGGAGTCGATTGTGATGAGTCACGAACAGGAACTTGACTCGTTGGCAGTTCAGTCTTCAAGGATGTCTTCTCAGAGAATGGTAGGTGACTCCGTCATCGTGTTTCAGCCACAAAGAATAGTGCTGAACAACCAGCTGCCTCTGCTCAGCATGCGTTCACGTCCTATGGCAAACGAGGCAAATCTGCCCTTCCTTGAATCGGTGAAGAATGCCTACATATACCAACGTAGTGTGTTAGACGAGGTTATTTACACCATATTGTACAATGCCAGCGAGAGTGGGTTGGAATCTCGCCTGAATACGGGAATGCTGGATGCTTATCTGTCGGATGCCTTGAAGCGTAACGGCGTAAACATACCCTTCCATTTTAGGGTGGAGACAGCTGATGGGGAAGAGGTGTTCCGTTGCAGCGACTACGACTCTACAGGTGCCGACTACACCTATACGCAGACGCTTTTCCGAAATGACCCGTCGAGCAAGATGGGCGTAGTACAAGTGCATTTCCCCACGATGGATGAGTACATCTGGGGAGTGGCGAGGACGATGACCCCGATGATGGGATTCACATTCCTTCTGCTTATCATCTTCTGCTATACCGTATGGCAGTTGGCTCGTCAGAAAAAGGTGAGCGAGATGAAGAACGATTTTGTGAACAATATGACGCATGAGTTCAAGACCCCTTTGGCAAGTATCTCTCTGGCTGCCCAGATGCTGAGTGATAAGTCGGTGGACAAGACGGAACGTATGTATGACAATCTTGCCGGTATTATCTCGAATGAAACACGTCGCTTGAGGTTCCAGGTGGAGAAGGTCTTGCAGATGTCGCTCTTTGACCATGACAATATCAAGCTGAAGGAAGAGGAACTGGATGCCAACGGTATGCTGGAATCCGTGCTCAACACCTTCCAGCTGCGTATCAAGCAGAATGGCGGTTCAGTGGACACCATCATTGAAGCTTACGATCCCTTCATCTATGGTGATGAGATGCATCTTACTAATGTGTTCTTTAACCTGTTGGATAATGCCGTTAAGTATGCCAAACCCGATGTGGACCTGCATCTGACGGTACATACTGAGAATGTGGGAGATAACTTCCAACTGTCGATAGAGGATAATGGCATCGGCATTCAGAAGGGAGACCTTTCGCACATCTTTGAACGCTTCTATCGTGTGCATACTGGCAATCAGCATAATGTGAAGGGTTTCGGATTGGGTTTGGCTTACGTGCACACCATTATAGGTTTACATCATGGCAAGATAAAGGTTGAGAGCGAGTACGGACAAGGTACCAAGTTCGTGATTATCCTTCCCAATGTAAAGGATTGACCAGAGTTTAGAATGATAATATAAATATAATAAAATAAGGAAAGAATATGGAAGACAAGAAGAGAATCCTGTTGTGTGAGGACGATGAGAGTTTAGGCATGTTGCTGAGAGATTATCTCCAGGCAAAGAAGTATGATGCTGATTTGTGCCTTGATGGTGAAGAGGGCTTCCGTGCCTTCAGTAAGAACTGCTATGACATGTGCGTGCTCGACGTGATGATGCCCAGAAAGGACGGCTTCCAGTTGGCGCACGACATCCGACAGCAGAATGCAGAGATACCTATCGTGTTCCTGACGGCAAAGAACCTGAAGGAGGATGTTTTCGAGGGCTTCCGTCTGGGTGCTGACGACTATATCACCAAGCCATTCTCAATGGATGAGTTGGTTTTCCGTATGGAAGCAATCCTGCGCCGTGTAAACACAAACAAGGGTAAGGACCTGCAGATGTACCGTTTGGGACAGTTCATCTTTGATCGGCAGCATCAGTTGCTCATACGTGGTGAGCAACAGACAAAGCTCACCACCAAGGAATGTGAGTTGCTGACACTTCTGTGCCGTCATGTCAACGATGTGCTTCAGCGTGAGTTGGCCCTCAAGACCATTTGGGTTGATGACAATTATTTCAATGCACGTTCGATGGATGTGTACATTACAAAGCTTCGCAAGCATTTCAAGGACGATCCTTCGGTAGAGATTAACAATGTGCATGGAAAAGGCTACCGACTTCTTGTGCCTAACGAGAATCTGGAGGTGGAGTAGTAGTGACCAATTGCCTGCCATGTGCAGAAAGCGGTATTCCGTGAAAAGCCCATGGCAGGTGTAAGAATACGAAAACGCCGCTCAACTTAAAGCTGAGCGGCGTTTTTTCGTTCTCTTATTCCATCGTTATGATTTCTTCAAGAATACGATGTGCAATGCTACACCAAGAATGATGATTACTAATGAAAGGAGCTGGTACCAGTTCCAGTCAATCATGGTCTGTGAAACGTAGCTGATTACAAGCATGATTGTACCCACAACAATCAGCAATACACCTAAGTACTTTGTCATAATTATATTTTTTTATTGATTTTCTACTTTCCAATTACAAAATAACTAAATATTCTTCAAATGGCGAAACTTTTTTGCGAAAAAGTGACGAACATGCGTGTAAAAAGTCTTTTTACAGCTTGCTATTGTTAAAAATGATGCGCAAAGTTTCCTGGCAAATGTTCAACTCCTCCTGTGACAAACCTCGCAGCGCTTCCTTCAGAGTCTTGTTTCCTACGAAGCGTGCCTTGCCCTCGATGCTTTTGCCGTAGGGCGTGAGGCAAATGTTTTTTGCACGTTGGTCTTCCTTGGATCCATGTCGTACTACCAACCCCATCTTAGCCATGGCGTCAATGAGGTGTGACATAGTGGGACGGTCTTTCAGCGTGAAGTTGCAAAGCGCTTGCTGTGTCTGTCCGTCCTGCTCCCACAGCCGCATGAGTATCATCCACATGTCGGGAGTCAGGTTCAGGTTGTACACCTCAAAGTTATGCTTGAACCGGTTGTTCAACTGGTATGATATTCTACCGCCCAGAATGGCGTAGATGAGTCGCATATCATATTTTATCTGATCCATAGTAGTTGGCCATTTTTGTTTTTTGTTGCACCACTTGTTAGTGGCTTTTTACCCTGTCTTGGGGCATTCTGTGGCAAAGATAATCAAAAAAAATGGTAAAACCTTGGTCAATTCGCAAAAAAGCAGTACCTTTGCACCGCTTTTAGCAAAAATCATTATTTATTAATCAATTTTACGTATTATGAATCAATACGAAACCGTTTTCATTTTGACTCCCGTTTTGTCTGATGAACAGATGAAGGAAGCGGTTGAAAAGTTCAAAGGTATCCTCACCCAGAATGGTGCAGAGCTCATCAATGAGGAACTTTGGGGCTTGAAGAAGCTGGCTTATCCCATCGAGAAGAAGAGCACGGGATTCTATGTCCTGATTGAGTTCAAGGCAGAGCCCACAGTCATTAAGACTTTGGAGGTTAATTACCGTCGTGACGAGCGTGTTATCCGCTACATCACTATCAAGAACGAGAAGTACGCAGCTCAGTATGCTGAGAAGCGTCGTAACAAGAAAAAGGAGGCATAAGCATGGCACAGCAAACATCTGAAATCCGTTATCTGACCGCTCCTGCGATCGACACAAAGAAGAAGAAGTACTGCCGTTTCAAGAAGAGCGGTATCAAGTACATCGATTACAAGGATCCCGAATTCTTGAAGAAGTTCCTTAATGAGCAGGGTAAGATTCTTCCCCGTCGCATCACCGGTACTTCATTGAAGTATCAGCGTCGTGTGGCTCAGGCTGTTAAGCGTGCTCGCCACTTGGCTTTGCTGCCCTTCGTAACTGATTTGATGAAATAATAAAGAGGAGGACAAGATATGGAATTGATTCTTAAGGAAGATGTTATCGGCTTGGGTTACAAGAACGATATCGTGAATGTAAAGAGTGGCTACGGCCGCAACTATCTTATCCCCACTGGCAAGGCTGTTATCGCTTCTCCCTCAGCTCGCAAGATGTTGGCAGAGAACCTGCGTCAGCAGGCTGTAAAGTTGGCTAAGATTAAGGCTGCTGCAGAAGAGAAGGCTGCTGCCCTGGGTGCAGTTAAGTTGACCATCGAGACAAAGGTTAGCGCAGCTGGTACTATCTATGGTAGCGTAAATGCTTTGCAGATCTCTGACGAGTTGGCTAAGCTTGGTTACGAGATTGACCGCAAGCTCATCAAGGTTGCTGATGTGAAGGCTGTGGGTGAATACACCGCAGTTGTACGTCTCCACAAGGAGGTTAGTGTAGAGATTCCTTTCACTGTTGTGGCTGAGAATGCTCCCGCTGAGGCACCTGCTGCTGAGGAGGCTCCCGCAGCTGAGGCAGCTGAATAATTTGGAAATTACTATACAACAATATTTGAGAACCGCAATCTTAAAGGTTGCGGTTCTTTTTTTCGTACCTTATGTAATGGTGAAATAAAATAAGTTCCGAAAGATCTGGTATGTATTTTTATGCTGTTCTGAAGGAGTGTGGCAGGCTATATGACTTTCGCCTACGGGACGAAAGTAGAATAACAATGCAGAAATAGTCATAAATGACAACTAAAGCAGAAGGAAACGCCATGCTAAAAAACTTTTGGAAGTTATTTTTTACCATTACTGTAGTAAGAAAAAGCGACATTTTCTTCTCTATTTGAAGAATTATTGCTAATTTTGTACTCGAAATGTTAACTAATAATTCAATAACTATTAAAATTTACAACATGAGAAAGTTTTTTTGCGCTATTGCGTTGGTAGCTTTGGCTGCCTTGAGTATGGTAAGTTGTAGTAAGAAGGCAAGTGTTCCTGCTCCTACAAAGGCTCCCTCTGAAATGAATGCTGACGAACTTGTACAGGCATGGACCTATTATGTAGAAGAGGCCATTGAGGCTCCCGATGTGGAGGACTTGAACAAGTTGGGTGATTCAAATCGCACTCTGGGTGAGTACAATTCCGTGCTTTACGACATCAAGAATGGCAAATTTGAACTTACTGCAGAGCAGAGAAAGACCATTGAGGAAGAGAATGACAAGGCTATTGCCAAGTATGACGAGATGGTAAAGAAGCTTGAGGCAGATGAGGGTCACGATATGGATCGTATCAACGCCATCATCAACTTTGGTAGCGCATACCTCTTCACCGATGCACAGCTTGAGAAGTATAAGCCCATCAGCGAGCGTGCTGGTGCTGTCATCAGAAAGAGAATGGGTATGTAATCCATACTTTTTGAACATATATAAGGGGAGAGGCCATTCGGTTTTCTCCCTTTTTTGTGTATGGACAAAAAAAGAGAAGACCTTACCCAGTGAGGGAGGTCTTCTCGTGTGTCTCTGTGCTTTCGAGCAAGACTTATGCCTGAGGAGCAGCAGTGCTATCAGCAGCAGCGGTGCTGTCAGCGGCAGCTGTGCTATCTGCAGGAGCGGGAGTCTCAGCGGGAGCCTCTACCTTGGCAGAGTCAACCTTGGTTGAGTCGGCAGCCTCAGCCTTCTTGTTGCAAGAAGAGAAACTTACTGCTACAGAAGCAGCGATAGCAGCTACGAAAACAAATGCAAACTTTTTCATTTTTTTACGCTTTTAAAATTGTTAAAATGTTTTTATTTCTAAACCGCTGCAAAGTTACGCACTTTTCCGTTTCGTTGTTCTGCAAAAGGCCATTTTTTTAGTACAATTCGTAAAAAAAGTGTTTTTTTTTGTCCGTTTTAAGGTTTTTTGTGCGTTTTTCCTTATAGTTATATGCAGTTTTACGTAAACAAAATGTGTTTTTACTTGTTTTCTACCCTGAAAAGACATACTTTTGCAATAAGATTACTAAGTGATGGTGAAAAAATAAATTGGTACGATTTAACCTCAGATTTTTGAGATGCTTTTGCTTCATGAAGAGGGCGCGATGCGGGCATCGTAACCGATGAATGAAACAAAAACAGCCA